>JAMIQH010000094.1:0-3596 GCA_035914695.1 Bacteroidota bacterium
CTTCGACACCCTTGGAAATTGCGTCGGTCACCTCATTGGCCTTGCCCAGACCGATGCCGACATGCCCGTTGCCGTCGCCAACCACGACGATGGCGTTGAAGCTGAAGCGGCGTCCGCCTTTGACAACCTTCGCAACTCGCTTGATCTGGACGAGTCGCTCCTTCAGTTCGAGCTCGCTTGCTTTAACTACGGTAGCCAAGAATCACTCCTTTAAATTCCGTCCAGGTTAAAATTCGAGTCCCGCTTCGCGGGCGCCGTCCGCCACGGCCTTGACACGGCCGTGATACAAATAGCCGTTGCGGTCGAAGACCACGGAGGTGATATTCTTCGATTTCGCCAACTCGGCAATGCCCTTGCCCACGATACGCGCCGCATCGACCTTGCCCTTCGCTTCGGCGAGGTCGCCCGCGAGGTTCTTGGTCTTGGTGGATATCGTTCCGAGGGACACACCGCGTGAATCGTCGAAGAGTTGCGCATACATATGCTTCAAACTGCGATACACCGTCAGGCGCGGGCACTCGGTGGTACCGAGAACTTTCTTGCGAATGCGGATCTTCCGCTTCTCGCGCGTGGTGTACTTTTTCACTTTGCGAATGGACATGATCGTCTATGCTCCAGTATCGATTCTTCTCAACTCTGTTACGATTTGGCGGTCTTGCCGGCCTTGCGACGAATCTTCTCGCCCGCGTACTTGATGCCCTTGCCCTTGTAGGGCTCGGGGGGACGCACGGCGCGAATCTTGGATGCGATCTGGCCGACGAGCTGTTTGTCGATGCCGCTGACCGTCATCGCGGTGTTGGACTCCACGGTGAAGGTGATGCTCGTGGGAGGAATGAATGCGACGGGGTGCGAATACCCGATGGTAATCACGAGATTCTGCCCCATCAATTCAACCTTGTAACCGACGCCCACGAGTTCCAGCTTGCGGCTGAAGCCCTCGGTCACGCCTGTGACCATGTTCTGAATGTTGGCCCGCGTGGTACCGTGCAAGGAACGATGGTCCTTGAGGTTGGTCGAACGCGTGACGGACACCTGCCCGTCCTCGAGCGTCACTTCCACATCGGGGTGAAGCTGGCGTTTGAGTTCGCCCTTCGGTCCCTTGACCACGATGATGCCGTTGTCCAACGACACCTTCACGCCAGCGGGGATGACAACCGGATTTTTACCTACTCTAGACACGATGCTACTCCTTCTCGCTTAAGCTTACCAGATACGACAGAGCACTTCGCCACCCACGTTCTCCAATCGCGCCTGCGCGTCGGTGAGGAGTCCCTTGGGAGTGGAGACGATCGTGATACCGAGTCCATTGAGTGTACGCGGGACGTCTTGCGCACCGGCGTATTTACGAAGTCCGGGCTTGCTGATGCGCTCGAGACCTTCGATCACGGACTGGCCGTCCTTGTACTTCAGGTAGATGCGAATCGTACCTTGCGGCGAATCCTTGAGAATGGAGTACCCGCTCAGGTAGCCCTGCTGGTAGAGAATCTCCGTCAAACCGATTTTCACGTTCGACGAGGGAATTTCCACCTGCTTGTGATGCGCACGAATACTGTTGCGCAGGCGGGTCAAATAATCTGCAATGGGATCTGTCATGGTGATTTCTATCGTTGTTCCGTCGTGAATACTCTTACCAACTGGCCTTGCGAACACCGGGAATCTTGCCTTCGAGCGCAAGCTCGCGGAAGCAGAGACGGCAGACGCCGAACTTCCGGTAATAGGCACGGGCACGACCACAGCGCTGGCAGCGGTTGTATTCCCGAACGGAAAATTTCGCTTTTTTCTTGGCCTTGACAATCAAAGACGTACGAGCCACGGTGTGTCCTCTCCTGCGTTAATCGTTTAAGCGACTTCTTTTTTCCGGAACGGAAGGCCGAACTGCTGCAGAAGCGCCATCGCTTCTTCGTCCGTCTTCGCGCTCGTCACGAGGGTGATATCCATACCGAAAACTCGAGCGATTTTGTCCACGTCGATTTCCGGGAAGATGATTTGCTCCTTGACGCCGATGCTGTAATTGCCGCGGCCGTCGAAGGATTTGTCCGAGACACCCTTGAAATCGCGGATGCGCGGAATCGCCGTGCTGATGAAGCGATCGAGAAACTCGTACATGCGGGCGCGGCGCAACGTGACACGCAGACCGATCTGCATGCCTTCGCGCAGCTTGAAGTTCGAGATGCTGAGCTTCGCCTTGGTGATCACCGGCTTCTGGCCGGCGATGGTCTCGAGATCGTCCGCCGCCTGATCCAGGATTTTCCCATCCTGAATGGCGTCGCCGAGTCCCATATTCAGGCAGATCTTCTCGAGGCGGGGAACCTGCATGATGCTCGTGTACGAGAACTGCTTCATCAGCTCGGGAACGATGGTCGAGTTGTACCTCTCGAAGAGACGTACGCTCTCGACGGGATCGTCGCCGAACTCTTTGACTTTGGCCGCGGATTTTGCCGAGGCGCCTTTTTCTTTGTTCTTGGCCATGATCTGATGCTATGAGCGTGAAAAAATTAGTCGATAGTCTCACCGGTGGCCACGCTGCGACGCACGTAGCGCACCTTGCCGGTATTCTCGTCGGTGATCGGGGTTTTGCCCACGCGTGTCGGCTCGCCCGATTTGGGGTCGAGCAGCATCACGTTCGAGATGTGAATCGGCGCTTCCTGCCGCGTGATACCGCCCTGCGGGTTCATCTGTGTGGGGCGGCGGTGGCGCGAGACCAGGTTGACGCCTTCGACGATGATGCGCTGCTTCTCGGGGATGACACGCAGCACCTTGCCGGATTTTCCCTTGGAATTGCCGGCGATCACCATCACCATGTCGTTTTTCTTGATTTTGAGCTTCATGATACTTCGTGCTGAGTAATACGTGTCAGAGAACTTCCGGAGCGAGCGAAACGATTTTCATGAAGGACTTCTCGCGCAGTTCGCGCGCGACCGGTCCGAAAATGCGCGTGCCGCGCGGTTCGAGATTGTTGTTGATTAGCACGGCGGCGTTTTCGTCGAAGCGGATGTACGAGCCATCCGGACGGCGATATTCCTTGCGGGTCCGCACGATAACGGCCTTGGACACTTCGCCTTTTTTCACGGCGCCGCCGGGAATGGCGGACTTGACCGTGACGACGATGATGTCGCCCACGCTCGCGTAGCGGCGGCCCGAACCGCCGAGAACGCGGATGCATCGGATTTTCTTCGCGCCGGAATTATCCGCGGCGACGAGATTGCTTTCTTCCTGAATCATCGGTAGTACCTGCTCTAGTCGTTATCGGGCACGTTCAACAATTTCCACCAGGCGCCAGCACTTGCGCTTGCTCAACGGGCGGGTTTCCATGATGAGCACCTTGTCGCCGAGTTCCGCGGTGGAATTCTCGTCATGCACGAGGTACTTCTTCGTGGTTTTGAAATACTTTTTGTACAGCGGATGCGGAACCTGACGTTCGATGGACACGGTGATGGTCTTTTCCATCTTGGTGGAAACGACCACGCCGATGCGTGTCTTGCGGAACTTGCGCGTGGTGGGCTGTTCAGCCATTGCGTTCTCCATGTTACTTGTCTTCTCCGCTTAATTCACGTTGTCTCAGAACGGTATTCAGGCGCGCGATGTCCTTTTTCAGT
>JAMIQH010000095.1:0-2214 GCA_035914695.1 Bacteroidota bacterium
ACGCTGCGTCCCACCGTACCCCGGGATGACGCCGAGATTGACTTCGGGTTGCCCGAAACGCGCGTTGCGCGATGCGATGCGAATATGGCAGGCCAGGCACAACTCGCAGCCCCCGCCCAGCGCGAAGCCGTTCACCGCGGCGATCACCGGCTTTGCACAGGACTCGATGCGCTGAAACACCTCCTGGCCGTACAGGGCGAATTCCTGCCCCGACACCGCGCGCTGCGCCGAGAGTTCCTTGATATCCGCCCCGGCCACGAAGGCCTTCTCCCCGGCTCCGGTCAACACGAGCACATCCACGTTCGCGTCGCTTTCCGCGGCGAGCACCGCCTCGCGCAACTCGCGCAAGGTGTCGTGGTTGAGCGCGTTGAGTTTGTCCGGTCGGTTGACGGTGATGATAGCAACACCATCGCGAATTTCGTATAGGAGATTGGTGAATGTCATGGCGTTCCTCTCTGTTGAATGCACTTCCTGGCAGCGGCGCGTGTGGAAAAATACGCGCTTCATGGATGAAACCCAATGCCGAAGGTGTGCGATGCTCCCAAATCGGGGTGCCACTGACAGGCGTACTCCACAATGAATCGTTGCCAGCGCACGGCGAATCCTCCGCTGGCCGTCCACGGTGCGAGTGTGCTTCCCGCACGGAGATACAGTGCGTCCCCTACCTGAAGCTCTCCGCCGACACGCGCCAGCACGGGCCATCGCGGATCCTTTTCCAACTCGACGAGCAACAGCACGGTGGAATCAGCACGCCACACCGCTCCCAGATGTAAAAGCGAAGGAAGGCGGTCGTACACCACGCCACGCAGCGACGACAACGTGACATTGCCCGCGCGCAGTCCCAATGTTAACGACGGCAACGGTTCCGCCGTCGCACCCACATCCACCAACGGTACGGTGGTGGAACCATAGCGCTCGATGGCGACATTCAGCACGCGGGCACTCATACCGATAGCGAGACCTGCCCCGAATGCCGCTCCGGCACTCACCGCGGCTTCCGTTTCGCGATACAGTGGCGACCCCGACCGCGTGAGGGTGAGCGCCGCGGCACAGAACGCGAAAGGTTGCGTCCACACTGCGGCAGAGCTGGAAAGTTCGGTAAAGCCGAAGCGCCACGGTGTGCTGCTCACGGCTGCCATCGTTGCGACGCCCGCCAGCAACGCCGGATTGCGCAGCGCCAGCCATGCATCGCCACCAAGTGCCACGCCGCCTCCACCCATGGCCGCGGAACGCGCGCCGCGCTCGGGCAGGTCGCCCGTGGCGAACGCCAAGCCGGCCGTTGTGAGCAGCAGAAGGAGCACGGATACTGCCTTGCCCCAACATGCCCTTTTCTCTATCTTGATGGCTTGATGTCCACCACCGTACGGAACTCTGCCATGACCGTTCGCTCTCTCATCGTCGCCGTGCTGTTGCTCTCCGCCGTGCGCTCCACTGCGCAGGAAATCGACTTCAGCGCCGAAGTGACGATGGATGCCCTCTCTCCCTCGCAAAAGGATTATCTGTCGGAGTTCCGGCAGCGTTTGATGGACTATGTCAACGACCATCGCTGGACGGATGTCGAGTTCTACGGTGATCGCATCCCCGTGCGCATGAGCATCAATTTCATTTCCGGCACCGATGGCGGGGAGTTTTCCGCGCAGGTGGTGGTGGACGCTCAGCGCCGTACCTGGAAGGACGGTCGGCCCACGCAGGCCACGTCGCTGATTCTGCGCATCATGGATCCGAAGTGGTCGTTCAATTACATCAAAGGCACGCCGTTCGTGCACGATGAATACCAGTACAACGAAATCGTCAGCTTTATCGATTTCTACATCTACCTCGTTCTGGGTATCGATTTTGACAGCTACGAACCGTTGCAAGGATCTCCCTACTACCAGAAGGCGCTCAACGTTGCGCAGCGCAGTCAAACCGGACGGCAGGCGCAAGAGTGGCGCGGACAGAGCAATCAGTACAGTCGGCTCAATTTCATCGCGGAGCTGCTCAATGCGCAGTACGAAAATTTCCGTTCGTCGCTGTACTGGTACTACTACGAAGGGCTTGACTTCATCGAGACGGACAAGGACCTCGCGCAAAAAGCCATATCCCGCGCACTCGAAGACATTGTGGAAATCCTCAACCGCACCTCCGCGCGATCGCTGCTGCTGACGATGTGGCTGGAAGCGAAGAGCAGCGAATTCTGCAAACTCCTCGACGGCTACATCAATCGAGGCAAGG
>JAMIQH010000096.1:0-8633 GCA_035914695.1 Bacteroidota bacterium
CACCATACCCGACAGCACGGCTCGCATCATCGCGAATCCGAATTGCAGCACCATTCAGATGGTGGTGGCGTTGCGCCCCCTGCGCGACCGCTACGGACTGCGCCGCGTGTTTGTCAGTACCTATCAAGCCGCCAGCGGAGCGGGTCAGCGCGGGTTGGAGCAGTTCGACGCCGAGCTGGCGGGGCGCACCCCTGAGCGCCCGGTGTTCGCCCATACGCTGCTCGACAACGCATTGCCGCATATCGCGCCCTTCCTCGACAATGGCTCCACAGTCGAGGAAATGAAAATGGTGCATGAAACGCGGAAGATTCTCGAACTGCCCTCGTTGCCCGTCAGCGTGACCTGCGTGCGCGTACCGGTGCGCAACGCGCACAGTGAAGCGGTGCACGCGGAGCTGAACGCGGAGTTCAGCATCGACGAGCTTCGCGCTGTGCTCGCCGCCGGCGAGGGCATTGTGATCGAGGACGATACAAGCACCGCACGCTATCCTCTGGCGCACGACGTGGCGGGACGCGACGAGGTGTACGTTGGCCGCATCCGCCGTGATACTGGCATGGAGCGCGGTGTGGCCATGTGGGTGGTGTCGGACAATGTGCGCAAAGGCGCGGCGACCAATGCCGTGCAGATAGCGGAACTCTGGCAGGCGTTGCGCGAACGGGGGATGTAACATCCGCGCCATTGAGGGCGGTGTCCCGCGGTTCGGCGAAGCTTCGGAGTGAAATGGCGGAATAGCCGGCGCGTCAACGCAGCTTGGGGTTGTCCCTGTGCCGTGTGGCATCGCGCTGCGTTTTTTTCTCCAGATTGCGCCGCAGCGCTTCGGTAAGATCCACGCCGGTTTGATTCGCCAGACAGACGAGAACGAAGAGCACGTCGGCGAATTCATCCGCGAGATCCACCGCAAGATCCGAGGGCTTGCTGGATTGCTCACCGTAGCGCCGGGCCATGATGCGCGCGACTTCGCCCACCTCCTCCATGAGTATGGCGGTGTTCGTCAGTTCGTTGAAATAGCGGACGCCTGTGGAAGTGATCCATGCATCGACAAGATCCTGAGCTTCCCGAATGGTCATGCGGACTCCTTGTACAAAAGGAAGGACTGCCG
Source organism: Bacteroidota bacterium (assembly GCA_035914695.1). Classification (GTDB taxonomy): domain Bacteria; phylum Bacteroidota; class Ignavibacteria; order SZUA-365; family SZUA-365; genus JAOSJT01. Next base: position 1,100 of record JAMIQH010000096.1, read on the forward strand.
CCTCGCGCGATCACGCAGCGAGGCGACAGTTGTGGGGAGAGAGAAATATAGGGAAAAATTCGTGATGGCGCCGCTGTTGCATATTTCTTCGACCCATGCGTGGATCGATGCGTCGCAGCGTACCGCGCAACGGCGGTCGTGCGGAATCAGACGTCGGTGGACAGTGTCAGATACTGGAGAAATTCCTTGCGCAGGGCATCCTCGCGGAAACGTCCGCGGTACTCCGAACTCACGGTGCTGCTGTGCGTGTCCTGTATGCCTCGGGCCGCCACGCAGAAATGCTTCGCATCGATGAGCACAGCCACATCCTCGGTATTCAGCGCGCGGGAAATTTCGTCGGCGATTTGCATGGTGAGGCGTTCCTGCACCTGCGGACGCCGCGCGTAGTAATCCACGATGCGGTTGATTTTCGAAAGACCGATCACCGTGCCGGTGGAAATGTAGGCCACGTGTGCGCGCCCGACGATGGGCAAGAAGTGATGCTCGCAGGTGGTGTGCACGCTGATGTTTTTCTCCACAAGCATTTCGCCGTATTTGAATTTGTTCTCGAACACCTTGGCATTCGGCTTGTTTGCCGGATCGAGACCCTGGAAAATCTCCTTCACGAACATTTTCGCCACGCGATGCGGCGTGCCACGGAGGCTGTCGTCGGTGAGGTCGAGACCGAGCGTCAACATGATGTCCTCGAAATGCTGTTCGATAAGGCGCATCTTGTCCTCGGCGTCCAGCATAAAGGCATCGTCGCGCAGGGGCGTGTCGGTGGAGGTGGCGATGTGCATGTCGCCGGCGAGCGTCACATCGGGCATGTCGAAGTCGTGGGCGTGTGTATGGGATAAGCCGTTCGTTTTCATCGGTACATCTTCCGTGTCTGGTGATGGAATCCGCTCCGCAAGGAGGGGACGGGTGTGATGTGTGGCACGAGTGTAACAACCGGAACGGGTGAGGCGGAGTTCCCGAAAAGATTCACGGAGGATTTTTTTCTCTTGCGGAATGCTCCCCTTGCGCAGTATGTTGTTTGTATTCGATGAATAGCAAATCCACATACCCGCGAATCATTCCTGGCAGCCGCGACGCTCGACCACTCTCGGTGGCACTGCTTTTCAGTTATGTGTGGATGACGCTGTTCGCCGGCCTTCATTGGCATGCCATTGATCTGACAGAGCAGCGCAGCGTCGTGAGCATGCCCGGGCAACACGGCGAGGCGCATGGTCACCACGTCTCCGACTGCCCGCTGCACTTCCTGCTTTCGCAGCCGCAATGCGCGGGCGCCTGCGCCGCGACGACCGAGAGCGGCGATTACGCTGAGGCATTTGCCCCCTCCATCGACGCGGGTCGTGTGCAGACCTGCTCCGCCCACCCCGCCGCCCCCCGCGCGCCTCCCGTTGTGTGAACATATCCCGTCCCTGCGTCCACCCTCCAAGTTCTCGAAGCATCGGAGGGAGCATTTTCACGAATTTTTCACAAATCAAGCTTTCGAGGTTTCAACATGCGTACACGCATTCATTACCTATTTGCGGCTATTCTGCTTTCGATTGTCGTCACTGCCTGCTCGGAGGATGATCCCGTCGCTCCGCAGGACGATCACAAAGAAGCTATCGGCCTCTCGCTGTATTCGTCGGGTGTCAAGGTCTTCACCATAATGCGCGGGCAAACATCGGATACCTTGCGTGCCACCGTCGGGGTGTCGAGCGACCATTACGATGTACACTTCTATGACATCAACGAGAAGGAATTCGAGGCGGACGACGAGCACCACCAGCTTGGCTGGGAAATCGCCGATCCGAACCTGCTCGAGGTGAAGCAGCACGCCGGCGAGGAAGGATCATTCGAATTCCACCTGCTAGGCAAAGCGGTTGGAAGCACGACAATCGAGTTTTTTATTCTGCACGAAGGACATTCCGATTTCCGCAGTGGCAAGATCCCCGTGGTCGTGCGCTGACCGATCTACATCATGCTGAAGGGGTTCTCCGGAGGGGGGCGGCGCTGGCTGGCGCCGCTCCTTCTCCTGCTGATTTTCGTCACAGCCGCGCGAGCGCAGGGTTTGCGCGGCGTGGTACTGAACATGGAAAGTGGCGCACCTGTTGCCCGCGCCTGGCTGTTGCTGACCCCTGTGGACAAAGCGAACGGAGAGGCGCGCTCGCAGTCGGCGGATGATGACGGCATGTTTCATTTTCCCGATCTCCGACCGGGACAATGGGAGGTCAACGTCACCAGGGCCGGATTCCGTCCGCTGCAACTGGATGTGCGCATCCCCTCGGGTGAGGAGCGGGATATGATCATTCACCTCAGTGAGCAGCCCTACGAAACATTGCCCGTGGTGGTGACCGGCACGCATCGACACCGCGGTGTGCAGCATGAGGACGAGCTGGGCAGCGTGCTGCGCGGCAAACAACTTGATCGCGAGTTGGGACTGTCGCTGGCCGCGACGCTGCGCAATGAAGTGGGCATGGCCATGCGCAGCATGGGCCCGGCACCAGCGCGTCCTGTGATCCGCGGCCTGGGAGGCGACCGCGTGTTTCTCGCGGAGGATGGCGTGAAAACCGTCGATCTCTCGTCCACCTCGCCCGATCACGCCGTGACCATCGAACCCTTTGGCGCCGAGCGCATCGAAGTGCTGCGCGGGCCGCGCGTGCTCACGAAAAGCCCGGTGACCATCGGCGGCATGGTGAATGTGGTGCGGCATGAAATTCCCATCGATCCGCACGACACCATACTGGGCGCGCTCGGCCTCTATGGCGAAAGCGCCAATCGCGGTTATCTCGGGTCGCTCACACTGGAGGCGCCGCTGCGGCCCGTGCTGCTGCGCGGAGAAATCAGCAGGCGCGAAACCGACAACATGCGCACGCCCGCGGGCGAGTTGCGGAATTCCTGGAGCCGTACGCTGAACATGGCGCTCGGAGGCAGCATGGTGCGTGAACAGGGAATGCTGGGCGCGGCGCACCGCCACTACACCTTGTCCTACGGCGTGCCGGGCGGCTTCATTGGCGCGCACCCGAATGGTGTGGACATCGAGATGGAGCGCCGACAGAGCAGTGTCAAGGCCTCGCTCACGGCGCCGGTGCATTTCCTCCACGACATCGGCATCACCGCGGCACGCACGTACTATCGGCACAAGGAATTCGAAGCCAGCGGACTCATCGGATCCGAATTTCTCGTCGTGGATTGGCAAGGTACGCTGCAGGCCAATCACCACGGCTTCGACGTGGTGGACGAGGGCAGCTTCGGTGTGTATACAGCGTATCGCGACATCGGCTTTGGCGGCTATGTCTTCACCGTGCCAGCAACCTCGCTCGCCATTGCGCCGTTTCTTTACGAGCGTTTCCATGTGGGGGCCCTCAGCTTCGAGGCGGGCGCACGGTACAATTTCGACCGCATCACACCGCAGCGGGAAAAATCGGATGCGCGCATCGGACATATCCGCGAGCGCGAATTCCACACCTGGTCCGCCTCGCTGTCTGTGTTGTACCCGCTCACCGACATCGTGCGTCTCGGTGCGAATATCAGCCGCTCGTCCCGTGTGCCGACCATCGAGGAGTTGTATTCCGAGGGGCCGCATCTCGCGGCGTATTCCTACGAGGTGGGCGATCCGAATTTGAATGCGGAGCACGGCGTTGGCTTGGAGGTGTTCATCAGGCACGAGTTCGATGAGTTGAGCTGGAACATCAGCGCGTTTCGCAACACCCTTTCGTCCTACATCACGCCGCGCAACACCGGGGAGATCAATTACAGCACCTTTTTGCCGGTTTATCGCAGCAGCGGCGTGGAAGCGGTGTTGCAGGGCTTTGAAGCGCAGTTGGATTGGGATGCGAGCGAGCGCATACGTGTGGAGCTGTCGGCGGCCTGGACGCATGGCGGGTTTGCCCACAGCGGCGAAGCACTGCCATCCATCCCACCGTTGAAGGGGCGCATCGCTCTCACCTGGCATGCGGCGTCGTGGCAGATTGGTGTGTCGTCGGACGCCGCGGCGCGGCAGGACAGGGTGGACACCTTCGAGGAACCCACGGCGGGCTACGCCATATTCAACGCCTTCGCGCAGTACACGTACATGGCCGGTGGACTTGTGCACAATCTTTCGGTGAACGCCGACAACCTCCTCGATCATGAGTATCGCAATCATTTGTCCCGGGTGAAATCCATACTCCCCGAGGCGGGCTTCAACGTGCGCGCCACGTACAAGGTGCATTTCACTCTATGATTTGGACACAGGGGGAAAACCACAGATTGCACAGATTTCACACAGATTATCACAGATGAATCGTGGAAATCAAGCATGGCCATGAGGAAGAACCGAGGAAGCGCCAACCCGGCGAAATGCCAAACGACACGCACATGAACTGAACACCCCCGGGGTTGCTGGCATTTCTCGCGCCGGATACCGGCATCGACTCAACCCGCGAGGAGCCATTCGCCACGCACGCGATCAGAACACGCCCGGGGTTGCTGACCATTCTTTCGCGTCTTTCGCGTCTTTCGCGGTCCGCCAGTTTCGCGGTCAGAACGCGAAGCCGGTGGTGACGTCCAGGCGCGTTCCTTCAACCGACCGCGCCAGCGTGGCGCTTACGGCGTAGTCCCTGCTCACCGGCGCGTACCAGACGCCGCCGCCCCAGGAGGCGTGCCAGCGATCGGAGCGTTGATGGTCGACGTACACGCGGCCGGATTCCACGAAGGCGAGTGCGCCGAATTCCGCGGGAAAGAGCAGCGTCGCATGGCCGAGTGGCACGCGGAGTTCGGCGGTGCCCAACAGGGAGGCATCGCCCGCGAAGCGGTTTTTTTCGAAACCGCGCAGCGATTCCATGCCACCGAGAAAAGCGGCTTCGAAAAAGGGTGTCTCGCCGTTGTTGCGACGCGCGGCCGCGCGCAGCGCCAGCGTCGATGCCAGCGGCCATTCGGCGCTGAACCAGGCGCGCGCTTCACCTCGCAGCAGCAATGCCGCGTCGCGCTGATCGTACAAGGCCGGCAGGGCCCGCGCGGACAGATCCAACAGCACACCGCGCGTGGGCCAGACCCCATTGTCGCGCAGGTCCAGACGCAGTGCCGCGTCCACCTCCGTCATCAGCATGCGATCGTAGCCGAAGGGTTGTTCGATGGAGAGGTACAGCGGCTCGTCGTCGAGATCGTGTCCGGTGTAGCGCAGCCAGGCACCGATGCTCATGCGCAACGGCTCCGCAATGGGCAGCGTGAGCGCGGCGCCGGCGCGCAGGGCGTTTTGCTTGACGAGATAGCTGTAGCCGGCATCCTTCCGCACAGCGCTTTCATTCCCCCTTCCGAAGTAGTTCAGCACCTCGAAGCTGCTGTACCGCGCCAGCACATCGAAGGACGCTGTGGTGTGCCGCGGGTGGAAATCCGCGGCGATGCGCACATCCAGATTCGCCGTCATTGGAGCCACACCGGCCACCAGGCGCACGCGCGCGGCGTACGGCGCATTGCGAAAGCCGTAGCGCGTGTACGTTGCGCCGCCGCCCACAAGCACGCCGAGATCGCTGTTGTACAGCGCATGCGCCACAGGCATCCACTCCTCGCCCCAGTCACGCTGCGCGGCCTCGAAGCCAGCGGCATCGCTGTCCGTTTCGTGATCGGCATACCAGCGCGTGGACGCGGTGGCTTTGCGCAGCACCGTGCGTTTGCGGTCGTACACGGCGGTGATGGCGCCCTCGTCCGATCCATGGCTGAGCGTGGGGGGACGTCCACCGGCGACCAGCGACGCGTCGGCCACTGCGTCGCCGCCACCGCCGGCGATAAAGCGCAAGGTGATGGAGCGCGGTGCTTCGCCGCGTAGCGCGAGCGAGTCGTCGCCGCCACCCGCGTACACGCGGATTTCATCGGTGAGATCGGGATGGAAATGGCGCGAGAACAACAACGCCTCCGGTCGCTTGCGCTTGCGTACCTCCAGCGTCAGTGTGCCATCGGGATGGCGCGTGGCCACAACGAGATCGTCCTTGTCGCTCAAATGCACATCCACCTCACGCGCGAGCACTTCGTACCACGCGCGTACCGCCGCGCGCAATCCATCGCGCCGCGCGCGCAGCACGGGCAGCAAGGTGCGAGCGCCCTCCTCGCGCAGTGGTGGTGGCAGCGTGTTCACAGCCGCCTCCAGCAACGTATCGTCGAGCAGGGGAAGCAGCGTGCCGAGCAGTGAATCGTACAGCGCCCAGTCGGCAGTGGCGAGAAAGCGGCGATCCATGTGCCGTCCGCTCCAAGTCAGATCCTGCATGCGGGGATAGTCGGGATCGCAGCTTTCGATTTGCGGGACGAGGAAGGCCACGATCCGAGGCAGCACGCCGTTGTAGCGCGCAAAGGCCTGATCGCGGTCGCGCGGAATGGGATACCAGTAGCGCGTTCCGGCGCTGTCGAAGCGTGCCCAACGCCATTGGTCGCTGTGCCTGTCCCAATCGCCCATGAACAGATCCAGCATGCGCGCCTTGAGATACGTCGCGGTGTGGACCCGGTGGTCGTTGTCCTTGCGCAGACGTTCGACCAGCTTCTGCGTGGACGACACATCGTCGGCACCGGCGAAGCCCGCCGCGGAGTCGTCGCCATCGCTGGGATGCACTTCGAGCAGACCGGCACGACCCCCGAATTCCGGGCGGAACGCGCCCAGCGCGCTGTCGTCGGGCAGGAGACACAGTGTGGGCGGAGCATGCAGCACGCCGGCCGCTTCCACGATGACGCCCGCGGGCAGCGCGGCGAGCGGGTGCGCGGTGGCGATGAAGTCCTGCACGATGGATGCGACGAAGGTTTCGCGCAATTCGCGCGGGAGCACAGCGACGGGATTTTTATCGAGCGAGCGGAATTTATATTCGACGCCATCGGCGCCGCGAAAGCGCAGCGACGCGGTTTGGAAGCCGCCGCCACGCCGCAGCGGTGTGAGTCCCCCGGCCGTGGCGCGAAGGTCGAGCACCGGCACGCGCAGGGGAGTGGTCCAGGCATTGCGCCACAGATCGCCGAACAGCCAGCGATGCATGCCACCGGCGGCATAGCCCGCCCCCGGCACGAGATCCACACTGTCTGGCAGCATCACAGGCGCCGCCTGTGGATACAGCATGGCCGTCGGCACGGCGACGAGAAGCAGCAGGAGGCATCGTGGACGAATCGAAGCAGGCATCACGGTGTTGCGCATCGGTATCGTGGAACACAGCGTTGAGCGGGCATACGTGGCAATATACGGCGCGTCGCCGAGAAAGTGCGGGAGGGGACTCGCTATTCGAGAATTGACGGGTTGCGAAGTACAAGGATGGGGCGCGTCGTCTTGTTTAATCCATCTCCTACGCTTGGTATGAGTGAGAATATAGTGCATGTACCACGTGAACAGCATCGACCTGGAATGACCTGGAATGAGTGGCCACCTCTTGCGTTTCATTTCCGTACATGGTATGTTGCCGGGGTAAATGGGATACGGCGGTGTGGTATTATATCGCGGCGGGAACGTGCGCAACGTTGTCGCTGTCGCAGGACGCGCCTCCCGCGTCATCGTCGGTTCCGGTGATTCCATTCTCTTCATCATTTTCGGAGGTTGCCATGCATGTGTACTTTCAAG
>JAMIQH010000097.1:0-2752 GCA_035914695.1 Bacteroidota bacterium
AACGGGTTACACACCGGTGTCAGTAACGAAGAAAATTCCTCGCTCCACCCACCCCACACACATCTCCTTACCCTCTCTACCCTCACTACTCTCCTCCAACGACTTCGACACCGCTGCCAGCAAGGCCGCCCTATCTCTGCGCCCAATCCCGCAACACAGCATCGAAGGCGGGCGCATCGAGCTGGGGAGCGTCATACAGTCCGGCAGCGACGCGCTGGCGCATGCCCTCGTACAGCGACACCGCGGAGGCCACCGACACGTTGAGACTCTCCACCATGCCCATCATCGGGATGTAGTAAATACCGTCGGACTGCGCGCAGGCCTCGTCCGACACGCCGCGATGCTCGTTGCCCACAATCAGTGCCGTGGGTTCGCGGAAATCGATGGAGTGCAGCGAAATCGCTTCGCGCGTCAGATGCGACGCGTAAATGCGGAAACCCTCGGCGCGCAGCGCGGCGAAACAGGTCTCGACGGAATCGTGCACGGTGAACTCCAACCACTTGCGTGCGCTGGCCGAACTCAATTTGCCATGCTTGATCAAGTCCGGCGGTGTCTCGATGGTGTAGAGCAAATGCACGCGATGTACCCCCGTGGCATCCGCACTGCGCAGAATGGCGCTCACGTTGTGGGGATCCCATACGTTCTCCAACACAATCGTCAGTCCGGTCTGCCTGCGGCGCAGCACGCCCTCAAGCCGCTCGCGGCGCCGTTCGGTGATGGTTTCCAGGGTGTGTTTGCGCATGCGTCTCGCTCCGGTGAAAAAGAAAAAGCCACCCCGAGGATGGCTTGTAGCGGGTGACGGACTCGAACCGCCGACACGTGGATTATGATTCCACTGCTCTACCGACTGAGCTAACCCGCCGGATAGATTTCAATTATACGGAAAAAATGCATGCGGGTCAATGCGCTGCGTGGCGCCGTTCGTACGCGAGAGGCCGAGCAGTGTACTTCAAAATCAGTGAAGAATGAGAGTAATGAGGAGATGAGGGTAAGGAGGGACTTCGCTGACACTGAGAACACGGAGCGCTTCGCGAACACCAAGGACTCAGAGGAATCGCGGCTTTGCGTCTCCGCGGCTTTGCGTCTCCGCGGCTTTGCGTTGACTCGATTGCGGTGTGGCGCACGGATCGAGCGGCCAGCGACCTCAACCCTTCCTCCGCGCCCTCCGCGCTCGCTGCGCTCTCTTCAAATGTATCACGCACTGAAATCGCGCGGAGCAGGATTCCGATCGATGCGCAGGAGCGCCATCCCCGCCTTACCATTTCCTTCGCGCCTTCGCACCTTCGCGACTTCGCGTGAAGAATTCCTTCGCGACTTCGCGTTGACTCGATTGCGGTGTGGCGCACGGATCGAGTGGGATGCGCCCTCAACAATTCCTCTCCGCTCTCTCCGCTCTCTTTCATCTCTTCAAATGTATCACGCACTGAATTCGCGACTTCGCGTGAAGAATTCCCCCGCCGATTAGCGCGTCACCACGATGCGCGTCACCGTGGCCGTGCCACCACTTTCGAGCACCGCGAGGTAATCCGCCGACGGCAACTGCGAAGTGTCCACGCTTTGGGTGTAGGATCCCGCCGGCATCCATGCGTCGAGCAGTCGACGCAATTCGCGACCCGACGCATCGAGCAGCCGCACCGTCACCGGACCATCGTGCGTGACCGTGAATTGCACCGTCGCCGCGTGCGGCGCGGGGTTGGGGAAGCTGCTGATTGCCTGCGTCGACACACGGCGCAGCAAGGGCTGGCAGATACCATCGATGATGATCGGATACGGCACGAAATCCATGGACGTGCGGCAGCGCGTGTCCAACTCCGTCGGCTGGAATTGCACGGTGAGCTTGGTCACTTCCTTGCGGGGACGCACCGTGAAGCGCACCGTCGCCAGCGAGGAAATCGAATCGGCGGGCGTGCCATTCACCAGCACATCCATCACGCCCGCATTGCCCGTGACCAATGCGCTGCCGCCCTGCATCGCTGGGGCGAGTCGAATGCCCTCGTATTCAAGCTGCGATGCGTCGAAGCTCAGTGTGCCACGCAACTCCACCTGCGCTCCGGAAGGGATCTTGGGCATGGCGTGCAGCGGCAATTCCACCTTGCCATCCAGGCCGACCACCAGCGGTTCGGTCGTGCCGAATACATACTGCTCCATGCAGGGGAGAATCGTGAAATCCTTGTTGAGCATCAACACGCGGTAGGGACAGAGCGCCGTCATAGCGCCCTGAACGAATGCCAGCCCCGTATCGAAGGTGCTGTCGGCCGCGAAGGAATCGAACACCAGATAGAACAGCGTTCCGCTCGGCAGCGCCGGCACCACGTTGTTCAATTCCACGAGCAGCTGACCCGGGCTCTCCTCCCGTGCCGACACCACGCGCCCCTGTGTCATGCTTCCCTGCTGTTCCACGCCCATCCAGAAGGAAAATAGCGAATTAGGGTTTCGCTGGCTATTGCCCAACCGGACCCGATGAACGCCAGAAAACCAGCGACAAGCCATTTTGCGATCAGGTGCGTCCGTTGGTCTTTATGCGGCACGTTCATTGTTCTCTTTCCGTCATCCAGATGGATCACTCAAGGGCAAGCATTGCAGGCGGTCTTGCAGAGCGTTGATCTGCGCGAGCGCCTCTTCGATGGCGAATACATCAATCTGCGCGGCGATGGTGGCGATCTCCGGCTCCAGGGGCGTGCCGCTCACCCCGGCCCGCAGTTCCAGGATCAGGGGTTCGGCGGCAGCCACATTATAGTCCAGCGCCTCGGCC
>JAMIQH010000098.1:0-9798 GCA_035914695.1 Bacteroidota bacterium
GGCGGTGCTCGGCGAAACGAAACAATCCACCATGAAAATACTGCGCTATCAGGTCCTGGCGATCGGTGCCTACATCACGCGCGACGGAAGAAAACGCATCCTGAATCTCGCTCTCGCCCCGAAGTACAGAGAGTGGTTTCGTGGGCTTTGGGACGTCGGGGAGGGCCTGAAGCTACCTCATTCGGTGCCTGGGTAAATCTCTAATGACAAATCTGGGTTTATATACATGCCACACGACACCGAAAGCCCCGCCACGTCGGAGTGGCTACCGGACGGAGGCCGGGTATCAGGGATTCAGCCCGAGTTTTCGAAGTTTGGGTGCGATAACCACCTGGCAGTAGGGCGCGCGGGAGTTGCGCCGGTAGTAATCCTGATGGTGCAATTCCGCGGGATAAAAGCGCTTGAGCGCCACGATTTCGGTGACGATGGGCGAGGAAAAGTCCGCCTGCGCCGCTTTCATCGACGCTCTGGCAAGGGAGTCCTGCCGCTCGTCCGTGGTCAGGATGATGGAACGGTATTGCGTGCCCACATCGGCTCCCTGACGATTGAGCGTGGTCGGATCATGCGCCTGCCAGAAGATGTCGAGAATGTCGTTGAAGCTGATGAGCGCGGGATCGAAGGTGATGCGCGCCACCTCGGCGTGGCCGGTTTCGCCCGAGCACACGTCCTCGTAACTCGGGTTGTCGGTATGGCCGCCGGCATAGCCGCTTTCCACATCGACAACGCCGTCGAATTGCTCGTACACCGCTTCGATGCACCAGAAGCATCCGCCGCCGAGCACCGCCGTTTCACGCTGCGACGACGCCGTGCGGTCCTTGTTGTTATCCTGCATGAATTTCACCGTAGTGCTGTTGGATGTCGATTCGGCCTCGCGGCGCTGGGCATCGCTCTGTCCACACGAGGACAGAAGCAAGGCCAGCAGCGGCACGGCGAGGATGGCACGTGTTATCATGATGCCCTCCTTTCATCCGAGAGCAACACCATGTCCAACAGAAAAATTCACACGGGACGTATCGCAATTAAAATATCGTCAGCACGGCGTAGGTGAGGATGGCCATACCGGCGGAAAGCGGGATGGTGAGCACCCAGGCCCAGAGAATGTTGCGCGCCACACCCCAGCGCACCGCCGAAAATCCCCGCACCGCGCCGACACCGATGATGGAGCCGGTGATGGTGTGCGTGGTGCTGACGGGAACGCCCATCAGCGTGGCGCCGATGATGGTGAGTCCGGCCGAAGTCTCGGCGCTGAAACCTCCGAAGGGCGTAAGCTTGGTCATGCGCAGACCGAGCGTGCGAATGACCTTCCACCCGCCGACCAGGGTGCCCAGCGAGATAAAGGAATAGCTCACCATCTCCACCCAGAACGGCACGTGAAATTCCTCGATCAAACCGTTCGAGAACAGCACCAAAGCAATGATGCCCATGGTTTTCTGCGCGTCGTTGGATCCGTGGCTCAAACTGTACGCTGCCGCCGACACCAGCTGCAAGCGGCGGAACCAGACATCCACGTCGCGAGGTGCCTTGTTGCGCACGATCCACATGGTGACAATGGAAAACATGTAGGCGATGACGAAGCCCAGCAACGGCGCGAGAAAGATGAAGATCAGGATTTTCGTGAATCCCCCGACGATCAGCACGCCGAAGCCCGCCTTCATCACGGCGGCGCCGCTCAAGCCGCCGATGATGGCGTGCGACACACTGATGGGAAGCCCGAAATGCGTGGCGGTGGCGGTGAGCATGACCGCGCCCACGAGCGCGGAGAAAATGACGGTGTTGTCGACAATGCCGGGATCCACGATGCCCTTGCCGATGGTGGTGGCGACGGATACGCCAAAAATAAAGGCCGCCAGGAAATTGAAGCCGGCGGCCCAGATCACTCCTTGCAGCGGAGTGAGCACCCGTGTCGACACCACGGTCGCGATGGAATTGGCGGCATCGTTCATGCCATTGTAAAAATCGAAAATGATGGCGAGAACGATAATGGCGATGGCGAAGGTGATCATGGGGTCACGAGTTCTTGATGAAAATCGTGATGATGGTGTTCGCCACGCTCTGGCATTTATCGGAAGCGGTTTCGAGGATGTCGAGGATTTCCTTTTTCTTCATCACCGAAATGGCGTCGTTGTCGTGTGTGAAGAGATGCTGCAAGGACGCCCGGTACACGCGGTCGGCCTCGGACTCGAGATCCTTCACCGCCTTGAGCTGATCCATGACTTTCGCGCGTGTGCGCAGTTGATTCAGCGCGTGCTCGAGTTCCTCGTTCTGTTGATTGATGATACTCGTCAGCTTCTCCGCTCCCTCGATGGGCGATGTCAGGGCGAACACTTCCGTGCGCACGGCGGCCGCCAGCAGAATATCGCTGATGTCGTCGAGGCGACTGATGAGGGTGAACACGTCCTCACGATCGAAAGGAGTGATGAAGGTTTTGTTGAGTTGCTTCACCACCTTGCTGGTGATTTCGTCGCAGCGTTTCTCGAAGGAGATCATGCTGCGCACCAATTCGCCCTCGTACAGGCGGGTGGAAAAGAGCTGTTGCGTCATCTGGGACATCTCCCGGATGTGCTTGATCATGTCGTTGAAGTACTCGAAGTACTTCTCTTCCTTGGGGAGCAATTTGCTCAACATCGACGGTGCCTTGCTTAATGATGAGTCCCGGATCGGGTTGGACGCGAAAGATTCTCCCGAACGTGCTAGAGGTAAAAATGAGGAATTCATGAGGATTCGACAAATTTTTCATGTGTTTTTCGTGAGCGATAATCAGCGGATACGTCAACCGATATCAACCGGGATGCCAGTTGTACCGTGATGAAAAATGCCCTATCATGCGTGCAATCCCCACTCATCCTCGTGGAGCGCGGCGCATGCACTCTCCCCAGTTTCTTGAAGCTCTCTCGGATAAAGAACGCCAGGCCTTTGAGCAATACGCCATGCGCGTCCCGGTACACGCGGGCATGGAGATCAGTCGTGAAGGCGACGACTGTCGCCATTTCCCTCTGATGGAAAGCGGCGTGATCCGCGTCTACAAGCTCAGCCGCGAGGGGCAGGAACTGACCCTGTACCGCATTCGCTCCGGCGAAAGCTGCATTCTCACCATGACCTGCCTGCTGCGCACCTCGCCGTTTCCGGCGAACGCCGTGGTGGAGCAGGAAGGTGTGGTGTGGCTGGTTCCGGCGGAAGTGTTCCGCGAATGGACCACGCGCTACACCTACTGGACGGAATATGTGGTGACAATCATGACACGCACCATTGGCAAACTCGTGGGACTGGTGGACGATATGATGTTCCGCCGCGTCGACCTCCGCATTGTCGATTTTCTGTTGCACAACACACCCGCGGGCTCCGACGAATTGCGCATCACCCATCAGCGCCTGGCCTTCGATGTGGGCACCGCACGCGAAGTGGTGAGCCGCCATCTCAAGGAGCTCGAAGCGCGCGGCCTTGTGGCGCTGTCACGCGCGTCGATACGCATCACCAACCGGCAGGGCTTGCAGCGCCTTGCCGAAATCCTATGACACACCTCCAGGCGTCCTGAACCGCTCCGCTCCCCCGCCCGGTCGGCGCAACGGGCAGCAGGCAGCGCACGTCCGTCCCGTTCCGATAGCTTTGTCCCTCACACACATCCGCCACGAACGCCTCGCGTGGCGGGGGCGAATATTTGCCCCGCTTGTGTGACGCACGTCACACAATGCCGGCGAATGAATGTGTAATCTTGCGCAACGTCTCGCAGCATACACGCGGCCACTTCCCTGCCATCGGCGATCGATGCTTCCCTCCTGTTTACACCCTCGGCCGCGAGGATTACGCGAGGCCTCACTCCCGCCCACAGTGGAGGAATGATTCCATAGCTGTCCGCCGGCTTGCCGGTGGAACCGTCACGGACCGGTTGCGTGCTTTCACGGGTGCCACGCTTCCGGTCCGTTACATGTTGCGGTCTCGCATATCAGATTTCGTTGCAACATCACCCAGGCAGGAGCAACCAAGCGGGTGTGCACACGCATGTTGTCCGACCAACGTTCCGCCGCACGAAGCAGGCGACCGGAATCCCCGCGTGGGCGGAGGCGCCCGGCAATACATTTCGTGATGCGGGGAGGCGGACATGCCAGTTTGATGGGCTGGGGCTCGGACATGCTTCCATAGCGCATGACTGCCCCTCTCTGGTCGAGCGGGATGCCGTGTTGCGGGCATTTCGGCAACCGGAGTTAGCGGATGCTCACGCCTCCTGACAGGCCTCATCCGCGAACGCGGACGAGGATTTGCATCTGCGCTCCATGTTCGCACCCGCCCATGCGTGGAAAGGTCGCGACATCCCGGAGGATGCCGCGACCTTCGCGTGTCAGAGCGGCTCGCAGCACGCGCGGTAGTGCGTCGGCGGCGAACCGGCGGTGGTGCAACTCAGAATTCGCCGACGCGCAGACGAAGTCCCGCATAGACCTCGCGACCCTTGGCAGGGCCCCAGGCCAGCGATGGATCGAACCAGGGCTGGAAGGGTTGCGCGGGATTCAGGATGGGATTCGACTGGCGGAAATCCAACAGATTTTCTATCCCACTGTACACATCCACGCGTCCCAGGCGCACATTAACATGCGCGTTGAGAATGGTGTAGGCCGGGGAGTTCGCGGGTAAGCGATGCTCGGTGGGAGCCGAGAGCATGGCGGGCAAACGCTGCGCATCGCGCCATTCCGCCGAGATGGTGAAATTCACATTGTCGTCGAAGGTATCGAAGGTCAGCACACCCAGCGCGCGATGCTTCGACAGGAACGGAGGGGTGGTCTCGCGGCCGCCATGCGTTTCCTTCGCATCGGTAAGAATGTAGCCGAGGCGGAAGGAGAGAACGGCGGGGATGATGGCGCTGCCCTCGAGCATGAAGTGATTCCAGCGGGATTCTTCGCCGAGATTGTGGAAAAGTATGGCGGACGCCGATCGATCCAGATCCACCACGAATTGATTCTGGAATTCGGTGTGATACACTTCGGCCGTCAGCGTGCCGTGAAACATGCCCAGATCGTAATTCCTCACGAGGTTCACACCGAGATTCACGGCGCGCTCGGGTTTCACCTCGCCTTCGATGCGCAGATCCCGCCAACTCGACAGATAGGCGCTGTTCTCGGCGAGCACCGCCACCGTGCGGAATGCCGAGCCCACCGAAGCGCGCAGGGTGGTTTCCTCGTCCACGGAGACGCGCAGGAACACGCGTGGCGTCATCACCGCTCCGTGTTCGTTGTAATGATCCACACGCACCCCGGTGAGCAGCGACACCGCATTGTCGAAAAACTTGCTGGTGCTCTCGACGAACATTCCGGGCACGGCTTCGACCATATCACCCGGATCGAGGAACGTCTTGTTGTGGGGATTGCGGCCCCAGTCGAGTGCGTCCTCGAGGCGGCTCCAGGCCATGGACACACCGGCGGTGAATTCCTGCGACTCCGACACCTCGCTGGTGTACCACACATCGCCGTAGGCGGCGTATTGCCGCACATCGTAGAAGCCGGTGCCGAAGACGCCGCGCAAATCGTGCGCGCTCACCAGGGCGTGCGTGCGTATCACGCCGCTTTCTCCGACACGAATATCCGTTTTGTTGTACACATCCGTGCGCAGATTCTCGATGCGTTGACCGAAGTACTCCGTTCCACCCCGATGTTCGTCGGGACGGTAATCCATCTGGCCGCCGAGTCGATCCTCCCAGGCCACGCGTACGCCGCTGCGGGAGATCACCTCCTCGTCCTGCCAGGTCCATTTGCTCAATGCCGAAAAGCGGTCCACCAGCGGCGCGTCCATAAACCCATCGCCGTTGCGGTCCATGCGCCGACCGTGGCGCACACCGTGCAGCGCGAGAATGGAACTCCATTTGCCCGAGGCGCCGGAGGCGTAGGCGTTGTACTGCTGCTCGCCCATGGACATGCCGAAGGCGTTGAAAAACAGCCGTTGCTCCTCGCCGCCTTCAAGTAGCAGGACATTCACCAGGCCCGAGACCGAGCCGGCGCCCTGCCCCACCGCCGTGGCGCCTTTGCTCACCGCGATGCGGTCGATCCAGGGACCGGGCAGCGTCTGCACTCCGAATTGCCTGCTGAGCCGATCGCCCGGAAGGGGCACGTTGTCGATGAGAATTTGTGTGTAGACGCCGTCGAGGCCGAGCATGGTGAGTTGCCGTGTATCGGTGACGACATCGGTGGCCTCGGGCTGTACCGAAGTGGTGGTGCCGAAACATCCCGCCAGATCGCAGCACGCGGCTTTCTCCAATTCCTTCGCCGTGATGACCTCGGTGCGCTGAGGGATGTTGGCGATGTAGGTGTCGGGCGCCTCGGCGCTCACTTCCACCGTGGCGGAACTGCGCGGCGTGGTCAAATGCACTGCGACACTGCTCACATCGCGTGTATCGACGGTGTCGTTTTCGAATGCAACGTGGCTGATCACCAACAACGTGGTGCCCGTCACGCGCTCGATGGAAAAATGGCCGTGCTCGTCGGTGAGCGCGCCTTCGCGCGTACCCAGCCAGTACACATGCGCCTGGCTCAGGCCGTGCTTGTTGCCGTGTTCGTCCTGCGTCACGACGCCTTCAAGCGCCTGCGCCGCTCCTCGCTGCGCGAAGAGGAGGGCAATGACGGGGATGGCGAAATAGAGCCAACGCCCGCGTAGGGAAATAGTCATACTGCGACTCCTGCAAAAATGGAAAAAAGAATTTCCGGATGCAGGTCAGCCGCGTGGAGGGTTGTGCAGGGGTTGGAAGTGCAGGGAGATGGGTGTTTCCACAAGCGAATACAGCGCATGGCGCACGGGCAAGGTTGTGCCGTTTTCCTCCGGAGCGGTATCCACCAAGGGACCGGTGGCACAGCGGAGACACTCGAAGCAGTCGCCGCCGCAACATCCTTCGTCACCATGCTGATCACGTTGTTCGCGATTCGTGTCCTTTGTGGGACATGTCCGCGCTTCCATGGCGCAAGGCCCACTGTCGGCGCAAGCGACATCGGAAGCCGTGGCATGCGATGCCTGGACCTCGTGCCCGCTGTATTCGCAGGGCGCGAAAGCACCACACAAGGCCGTCGGAGCGGCGATGGCGGTGAGAGCGAAGGATGCATGCGCGAAAAGTACCCACCCGACAAAGGCGAAGCGCAGGGTGGTCCACAGTACACCGGCGGTATGGAAGCGATGCATCATCGTCCCAATATACCCGTTTCCGTGCGGGAGCGCAAGCCCGGATGTGGTGACCCAACGCGGCTGGAACCCGGAGAAACACACGTTCGCAGCGAAGGGAAATCCGGTTGGCGGGTGCTATTTACCTTGATTTTGTCTACCCTTTTGAAGTAGTTTTCAATGTTTCAGGATTGTTCGGTCATCTCGACGTTCCAGCCCTCCGCGGTGCCCCCGTGATCAGCCTGAATCACCCGAACACCATTGCGAAAACAGTCGACTTTCCGTCATAAACGAGGTAGTGTATGAAACGAGCTGTTACAATGATCCTACCGTTGTTGTTGATCTTCGCGGCACGTGCCAACGCGCAAGCGTTCGGCGCCGTGATCTACGTGGGCGACAACTCGGCGGATGTGCTCATGTTCGATCTCGACAACACGAATTTCACCAAGGTGGAGTTCTACCGCGGCGCGAAACTCATCGGCACGGTCAATCTGAACGCCGGTGATGGCAAAATCGTCACGGATTACAACCTGGTGAAGGGCAACACCTATCAGTACCAGTTCCGCGCCTACCGTTCGGCGGGAGGTTTCATGGATGGAAACCTGATTAACGGGTTTTTCATCGGTGGCGATCTGCAAGGTATCCTGGTCCGCCCGGATACGATCAACATGACAACAGACATGGTGGATTCGGTGTTTGTCTGGCCGGGTGGGAACTTCCACTTCGGTCCCCAAGCGAACGTGCACTGGATCCTGGGTGTTGCGGGCACGCTGTCCGGCATTCAAGTGCTGGCCAGCGACAATCCGACGCAGGCGCCGCACGGACAGTTCAGCGCCTCGGGCGGTACGCTCAACGACATCAGCATTCAGGTGTGGGGCAAATTGGGACCGCTCAAGGACTTCACCTTCATGGGCTCGGACGTGCCCATCAATAGCGATGAAGAATCGCTGATGGACAATGTGAAATTCGAATGGGTCACGGATCAGGGGCGCAACGATTACGCCTGGATTCGTCACTACAGCAACAACATCGTCGCCAGGCGGTGCACGCTGACGCATGAAGCGCAGCTCGTTGGTGTGAAGGATGCGGAGAACTGCCTTATTGAACGCGATGCGACCATGATCGTGAGCAATGTGCGCGGCACCACGGTGAACGAGGGACAGATCACGCTTTCCCCCTCCGGTATCGCCACCACGATGCGCAACTGCAATATCATCGATGGCAACGTGACGCTGTCCAACAAGAGCGTGGTGGAATTCAACACCCTCAGCCGCAAGGCCTCGCTCAACATCTCCCCCACCTCGGGCGGATTCGATCCCAAGGACATCAAGGACGTGCATGTCAACTACAACCACTTCACACGCGAGGGTGGGCAGGTTGGCAACATTGCGAACTTCCAGGCCGACACCATTGATGGCACGCTGAATTACTGGGGCCAGTGCCAGGGTCCGTCGCTCGGCGAGCGCTCGACCATGGGCAAGGTGCGCCTCGATCCCTTCCTCCGCGTGCAGTATCCCGGCGCCAGCTACTGGATGGATCTGAGCGCGAGCAAGACCAAAATCATTGCGAACGACGAGGATTCCATCGAGTTCGTGGGCCATTTCTACAATGTGCTCACCGGCTTGGATTCCGCTGGCGTGGAGTTCAACTATCTCATCACCGTCGCGGGCGACACGCTGTACAAGGGCACGGTGCTGTCCGATGATCAAGGCATAGTGCGCCTCGTGATCAAAATGCCGGCCAAGTACTCTTCGGTCACCGGCTTTTCGGTATTCTTCACCTCGCCGCTGCAATGCATTGAGAAGTCGTACTTCATGACCATCGAAAAGCAAAGCGGTCCCGATCTCGAAGTGTACGCCGTGGAACTCACACAGCCGCTGGGCCCGACCACGAATCTCATCGCGAACAAGGCCTTCGCCTTGCAAGCCACAGTGGTGTCCAGCGAAGCCATCAACACGCCATTCAAAGTCGTGGCGGAAGTGAATGGCAACAAATACGACAGATTCTACGTGCTTGATAAAGCGAACATCGGGGTGGACTACACTTTCGAGAATCAGCGCCAGGATCTCACCATCCCGCGTGGACAACCGTTGATTCTGGTGTTTTTGGTGAACGAACTGGGACTCAATCCCGGTACCGCCGAAATCTCGGTCACGGTGGATCCCGCCGAGCCGGGCAACCCGAAGGGACGAATTGTCGAGGCGAACGAATTCAACAATTCGAAAGTGGTGTATGCCACGGTGAAGGGTTCGGCCTTCGGCAACGACGGCTCCGCGAATCTCAACGTGTATGTGCAGCCCTTCGACGGCTATCTGCAAACGCAATACTTCCGCGTGCCCTCCTGGGCCGACAGCGCCAAGTCCTTCATGCAGCAAACCTGGCCACTGAAGAACGGACAGGTCAACATGGAGACGGCCCCGACAGTCGCCGACTACAGTTTCATCAATCCCGATACGCTGCAGCAGGACACGTATCAGTACTATCTGATGAAATCCTACAAGCAGTTGATCCGCCAGAACCCGGCCGCCGACCGCTATGTGCTGGCTGTGCAGCCCCATTGGTTCACCTTCCGCCTCGACCGCAAGAATTTCAACCACCGCGCTTCGCAGACTTTGTCCTGGTCGGGTGTGTGGGATCTGATGGTGGCAAGCACGGATCACAACAAGCATC
>JAMIQH010000099.1:0-32224 GCA_035914695.1 Bacteroidota bacterium
CATCATCACCGACTCGCTCAACCACGCCTCCATCATTGACGGCATTCGCCTGAGCAAGGCCCAGCGTTGGATTTACAACCACGGGCATCTTGGCGACACCGAGACCGAGGATCCGGGCACGGGCAAGATGGCCAAGGGCCTCGAGCGCTGCCTGAAGGAAGCGCAGAATTGCCGTTTCCGCGTCATCGTCACCGACGGCGCATTTTCCATGGACGGTGAGATTGCGAAGCTTGATCTGATTTGCGATCTGGCCGAGAAATACGACGCGCTGGTGTTTCACGATGAGAGCCATTGCTCGGGCTTCCTGGGCAAGACCGGCCGCGGCACGCACGAGTATTGCGGCGTGATGGGACGCACCGACATCATCACCACCACCTTCGGCAAGGCGCTTGGCGGCGCTTCCGGTGGCTGCGTGTCGGGTCGCAAGGAAGTGATCGAATGGCTGCGCAACAAAGGCCGCCCGTATTTGTTCTCCAACACCGTGCCCCCGGGTGTGGTGGGTGCCACGTTGAAGGCCCTCGAGCTGTTGACCGCCTCCACCGAGCTGCGTGATCGTCTCGAGAACAACACGAAGAAATTCCGCCAGGAAATGACCGCCGCCGGTTTCGATATCATTCCGGGCGACCATCCGATCGTGCCGATCATGTTCGGCAAGTACGAGAATTGCAGCGCTCTGGCGGTGGAATTCGCCGATCGTCTGCTGGCCGAAGGCATTTACGTGATCGCCTTCTCCTTCCCCGTCGTGCCCCGTGGCAAGGACCGCATCCGCGTGCAGCTCAGCGCGGCGCATACGCCCGAGCATGTGGATCGCGCCATCGCGGCCTTCACCAAGGTTGCGAAAGAACTGAACATGATCTGATCCCGACGGGGCGGCGTGCCCGGCGCGTCGCCCCGCCGCTTTCCATCACACCCACGCCATCGAGCATTATCAGGAACGCTACATGAAAGAGATCAAGAACATCCTCGTGACCGGCGCCGTCGGACAGATCGGCTCCGAACTCACGCTTGCCTTGCGCCAGAAATACGGTGCCGAGAATGTGATCGCCACCGGTCGCAAAACCCCGCCCAGCAAGGAACTCGAGGAGTCGGGTCCCTTCCACTACATCGACGTGAACAGCGTCGAGAGCGTGGAGGAGATGATCACGAAATACTCCATCGATACCGTCGTACACATGGCCGCCATCCTCTCGGCCGTCGGCGAGAAAAATCCCACGCTGTGCTGGGATGTGAATATGAACGGCACGCTCAACATTCTCAACCTCGGCTTGAAGTATGAGATGGCCCGCGTGATCATCCCCAGCTCCATCGCCGTGTGGGGCCCGGGCACGCCCGCCATCGCCCCGCAGGAAATCGCCCTGCACCCGACCACCATGTACGGTGTGACCAAGGTGTGCGGCGAAGTGCTGGCCGATTACTACGTGCGCAAGAAAGGCCTCGACAGCCGTGGTCTGCGCTATCCGGGCATCATCTCGTCCGAGACGCTCCCGGGCGGCGGCACCACCGATTACGCCGTGGCCATTTACTACGAAGCCGTGAAGAACAAGCATTACACCTGCTTCGTCCGCGAAGACACGCGCCTGCCGATGATGTACATGCCCGACTGCATCAAGGCCACCATGGATCTGATGGAAGCGCCGTTCGAAAAACTGACGCGCTACAACGATTACAACGTCGGTTCGATGAGCTTCACCGTGAAGGATCTCGCCGACTCGATCAAGAAAGTCATTCCCGACTTCACCATCGATTACGCGCCGGATTTCCGTCAGGACATCGCCGACTCGTGGCCCGATGCGGTGGACGACAGCGCCGCCCGCGCCGACTGGGGCTGGAATCCCTCCTACGACCTCGACAGCATGACGCGCGACATGCTCGAGAAGCTGAGCGCCCGCCACGCGAAGGGACTGCTCTGATTCTTTCTCGCTATATTGAAACGCAACGGAGCGGGTGTCATGCCCGCTCCGTTGTGTTTGTAGCCCGGTGTTCCGCCGTGTGGTCGCGCGGCGCTCAATCGAACTGCTTCTCGATATGTTCCAGCGCTTCCTTGCCCGCGGGCGGCAGCGTGTCCTCGCCCAGGTAATGCAGCACGATGGCCAGCGCGATGATGACGATGGAAATGGCCACGGCGACTTTCAACAATTTCTTGATAATGGTGACCACGAGCGCGACGACGAGCGCCACGGCGATCGTGGCCAGCAGGGGATTTTCGAGAAGCGCGGTGATGATCTGCATGCGTTCCGGGGATGGTGATGAATGTCCTCACGCAATGTAGCCAATCCAACGAACAATCGCGCGGCCTCGCCGGGTTGGGATTTCTCTCGCCGACGGTTGTATTTTCCCGTATGCACACACCCTTCGATGATATCAACATCCCTTTCCGCATCGCCAATCTCTATCAGGGATTGGGTGAAATCGAGGGTCGTCTGCGCGCGCACGAGGGAGTGCTGCTGCTCGAATATCGCATGAAAGACGCGGTGCTGGGTGTGTTGCGCAGCCGCGTGAAGGAATTGCGCATACCCTTCGACGATATCGAGGACATCGAATTTCACAACGGCTGGTTTCGCAAGCGCATCACCGTGCGTGCGCGCGGTTTGCGCAGCTTCGCCGACATTCCCGGCGCCGAAGGCGGCACGCTCGTGCTCGCCGTGGCGCGCCGCGACGCCGCACGCGCCCTCGCCGGCATCGCCCGCGTCCGCCTGCTGCAATCCGAGCAACGCCTGCGCGCCCTCGACAATTGGTCGCCGGAATAGCTTCCCCGCGTCTTCGCCTCTCTCTCATTCCCTGCATGCCGACAGCAACTGCCGGGGTGAACAGCTCGTGCTAAAGAGTGAAGAGCAAAGAATCAAGCATGGATTCCGGATCGAGATCCGGGCCAACCCACAACGACACCGTCCCCGCCTAAAACACTCCTTCGCGCCTTCGCACCTTCGCGTCTTCGCGTGAGGAATTCCTTCGCGCCTTCGCACCTTCGCGTCTTCGCGAGAGGAATTCCCTTGTCGTGAGGAATTCCCAAGCAGGCATCTTGCCCACATGCGACCCACGCATGTATCTTGTTTAGCTATGCAGTACGAATCACACGGGAACATTCATGCTTGATATCACCGCCATTCTCATAAGCGAATTCGGACTTCAACCCTGGCAGGTGCAGAACACCCTCGCCCTGCACGCCGAGGGAGGCACCGTACCCTTTATCGCGCGCTATCGCAAGGAACGCACCGGCGAACTCAACGAAATCCAGCTCCGCGACCTCTTCGAGCGCCACGGCTATCTCACCGAACTCGAAGAACGCAAAACCGCCATTCTGCAATCCATCGAAGAACAGGGCAAGCTCACCGACGAACTGCGCATGCGCATCGAGGGCTGCATGCAGAAAACGGAGCTGGAGGACCTGTACCTTCCCTACAAGCCCCGCAAACGCACCCGCGCCACCATCGCGCGCGAAAAAGGCCTCGAACCCCTGGCCGACGCCATCGCCACCTGGAACACGCCCGACACGCGCGACGCCGATCTCGGCGAGGCGGCCCGCGCCTTCATCAACGAGGAACTCGGCGTGGCCTCGGTGGAGGAGGCACTGGCCGGCGCGGCGGATATCCTCGCCGAGCGTCTGTCGGAGCAAGCCGAGCTGCGCGCCTGGGTGCGCAAGCATTTCGTGGAAAAGGGGCTGTTCCGCTCACGCGTCAAGCCCGAATTTCCCGAAGGCAGCACCAAGTACGAAATGTACCGCGATTATACGGCCAACGTGCGCGACATCGCGCCGCACAACATGCTGGCCATGCGCCGCGGCGAGGCCGAAGGCGTGTTGAGCTTCGACCTGCAATTCGAGGAGCACACCGTACTCGAACATCTGGAGCACGAAACCCTGCACAGCGGCGCCGCCAGCGTGCGCGAGTTCTGGCGGCCCATGTGCAAGGATGCCTTCGAACGTCTGATGAAAAACACGCTCATCGGCGAGGTGCGCTACGAGAAGAAGAACGATGCCGATCTCGCCTCCATCCGTACCTTCGGCGAAAATCTGCGCGAACTGCTGCTGGCCTCGCCCGCCGGCATGAAACCCAC
Source organism: Bacteroidota bacterium (assembly GCA_035914695.1). Classification (GTDB taxonomy): domain Bacteria; phylum Bacteroidota; class Ignavibacteria; order SZUA-365; family SZUA-365; genus JAOSJT01. Next base: position 4,054 of record JAMIQH010000099.1, read on the forward strand.
ACTCGGCGTGGATCCGGGATTCCGCACTGGCTGCAAAGTCGTGGCCATCGACGCCACCGGCAAATTTCTCGAATACCGCACACTGTATCCTCACACCGGCGAAGGCGGTCGCGTGGAAGCGGCGCGCCTGCTGCGCGATATGATCACACGCCACGGCATCGAACTCGTCGCCATCGGCAATGGCACCGCCGGACGCGAAACGGAGGTCTTTGTCGCCGAAGCGCTCGCCGGTGCGGAACGCATTCCCGCCAAAGTCATGGTCAATGAAAGCGGCGCCTCGATTTACTCCGCCAGCGATGTGGCCATCGAGGAATTTCCCGACATGGATCTCACCGTGCGCGGCGCCATCTCCATCGGACGCCGCTTGCAGGACCCGCTCGCCGAATTGGTGAAAATCGATCCGAAATCCATCGGCGTGGGGCAGTACCAGCACGATGTGGATCAACGCATGCTGAAGAAAAAACTGGACGAAACCGTGGAGAGCTGCGTCAACTACGTGGGCGTGGATCTCAACCTCGCCTCCAAGGAATTGCTGAGCTATGTATCCGGACTCACGCCGTCACTCGCGAAAAACATCGTGCAGTATCGCAACGAGCACGGCGCCTTCCGCAGCCGCAAGGAATTGCTCAAGGTGCCGCGCTTCGGACCCAAGGCCTTCGAACAATGCGCCGGCTTCCTGCGCATTCGCGAAGGGGAAAATCCCCTCGACAACACCGGCGTGCATCCCGAACGCTACGGCGTGGTCGAAGCCATCGCCCGCGACCTGCAACTGTCGCCCGAGCGCATCGCCGACATCGCCGCGCGCGTGAAGGATATCGACATCAAGCGTTACGTCAGCGACGAAGTGGGCGAACCGACACTGCGCGACATTCTGCGCGAACTCGAGAAACCCGGCCGCGATCCCCGCGCCAGTTTCAGCTATGCCACCTTCAAGGAAGGCATCAACGAACTCTCCGATCTTGCTCCCGGCATGGAACTGGAAGGGGTGGTCACGAATGTGGCGAACTTCGGCGCCTTTGTCGACATCGGCGTGCATCAGGACGGGCTCGTCCACATTTCACAACTCGCCGACCGCTTCGTGGACGATCCGCGCAAAGTGGTGAAAGTGGGGCAAATCGTGAAAGTGCGCGTGGTGGAGGTGAATGTGCAACTCAAGCGCATCGCCCTATCGATGAAAAACGAGGGCGGTGCTCCGCGTCCGAAAGCGAAAAAGGAGGAACCCGCCTGGACTCTCGACGATCTCAAGTCGAAATTCTCGCGCTCCTGACGTGGGGCGGGCGGATTTGCTTGCAGGAACTGCGCGTGGATCAAAGGTGAAATGGAAAATAGTGAAACGACTTTTCCGCGTGATGCGGAGTCATGAAGAAACAAAAAGCGCGGGCACCTGGCCCGCGCTTTCCATACTTGTACGGTTCGCGGATTACAGCACGGCGAATTTGCGTGTGATGCGCTGTCCGTTCTGCTCCAATACTGCAAAGTAGCCGCCACGGCGCAGTCCGCCGGTGGCGAAGCGCAGCGTGTGCGATCCGGCCTCGCGACGTCCGTCGAGCAGCGTTGCGACAAGGCGACCCGCGGCGTCGTACACCGCCACCCGTGTGGCGCCACTCCCGCGCAGGGTGAAGCGCAGCGTGGTGCCGTCAAGCGTCACAGGATTCGGCGCCACATGCAGCGAGGCGAAGGCCGTGCTCTCGTCGGGACGCTCCAGCGAGGCCACCGTCACATCCGTGGACCACACGCCGCGTCCGAAGGTGCCCACCACGAGCACATTGTCGGGCGTGAGCTTCATGTCGTAACACACCGCGTTGGGCAAGCCGTTGCCGAATTGCTTCCAATTCTCACCGCCGTTGGTGGTGAACCAGACCCCGAGGTCCGTTGCAAGGAAAATGGTGTTGGGCTCGGTGCGCGATGGAAGGATGGCGTTGGCCGGCACGTCGGGCAGGTCGCCGCTGATATTGGTCCATGAGGCACCGAGGTTGGTGCTCTTGTACGCATGTCCGGTACCATAGCCGGAAAAACATGCGTAAATGGTGCGGTGATCCGTCCAGCCCAAGGTGATGTCCGTGATCCAGCGATTCGGCAGACCGCTGCTGATGTTGAACCACTCCACATCCAACGCGGTGAGATTGTCGCTGTAATACACTTTTCCATTGCTCGTGGCGGCGAACATCCAGCGGAGCTGATTCGGCACGATTTCCAGATCGGAGACAATGCCGCCGTCCGATGCCAGCGTGGGGCTGATCGACATCCACTGGTTGCCGGTTTTGGCCGGGGTCAACGAATGCACCTGATTGGAAGCGGTGTAGAGCTTCGATCCGTCGGTGGACAGCACCATCGGGCGAATCCAGTTGAAGCGCTTACCCTGCAGGCCTTCGCCAATCCATTGGTATTGCTGGCCGCCGTCGAAGGTGCGGTAGGGGGTGCTGTTTTGATTGAAGTAGAAATTGTCCGCATCCTTCGGATCCACCGCGATGCGTCCGCCGTCGCCGCCGCCCACGTACAGCCACTGCTGTTCGCCGGGCGTGCGCAGGCGCATGTTGCTGTTGTCCTGTGTGCCGCCGAAAAGCAGCCGCGGATTGCTGGGCGCGTAGTTGATGGCGTAGAACTGCGTCGTGGCGAGATTGGTATTGCGTTCGTCCCAGTTCAGGCCGCCATCGAGCGAAACAAAGGTGCCGCCGTCATTCCCCACCAGCACGAAATTGGGATCGTCGGGCTTGAAGGTGATGCTGTGCTGATCGGCGTGGACGTAGGCGGGATTGTTGGGATCGGAGACGCGCAGTTCCCAGCGCGAGACTTTCACGAAACCGTCGGCGCCGTTGGTGCTCCGGTACATGTCGATGCCGCCGAGCAACACCAAATCGGGGTCGTGCGGAGAAGCGGCAATGCACAGGTCGTACCAGGCCTGACCGCGCGCGAAGGTGTTGGCGATGGCCGAGGGCTTGCGCTCCCAGCTTTCGCCACCGTCACGCGAAACGAACACGCCGAGGAAATCCGCTTCCTCGGTCACGATCATGCCGCGGTTGAGTCCCACGGCCGCGTAAATGCGATTGGGGCTGCTTTTTGGGATGGTGAAAATGATGCGGCCGGTGGAATCGCTGGCGGCGAAATTCACGCCGAGTTTGCGCCAGCTGAAACGAGCGCCTCCCGCTCCGGAGAGATACACGCCGTTGGCCGATCCGCCGCTGTTGCTGCCCACCGCGGCGTACACCATGGAGGAATTGTCGGGCTTGTACTGCACTTCGGTGATCACGCCGTTGAGCACGTTTTCCCAGGTCTGGCCGCCATCGGTGCTTTTCAGCAGTCGTTCGGTTGTGGCAACCAGCAGGGTGTCCGAAGACTCAGGGTGCAATACAATGCGATGCACCGCGCTGAAGGAGCTGGGCCAGGGCAGGAGCTGCCAGCTCGCGCCGCCGTCGGTGGATTTGATCACGCCCACACCGTCGTAAAAGGGCGAGCCGTTGCCGCGGCCGTAGCCCCAACCCGAGGGCTCGCCCGTGCCGGCGTAGATGATGTCGGGATTGCGCTGATCGATGGCCACCGCGCCGATGGCCAGCCGCGGCTGATTGTCCGACAGCGGAGCCCAGCTCGCGCCGAGATCGGTGCTTTTCCACACCCCACCCGAAGCGCCCCCGGCGAAAATGGTGTTTGTTTCCGTGGGATGAAACACCACCGAACGCATGCGCCCGCCGATGTTCACCGGTCCTTCCAGTTTCCAGGTATTGGCCACGGAAAATGGCTTCATCATGGCGCTTTGCGCCGTGCCGTCCACACGGTGGAAGGCGTCCCATAGCAGGGCGTCGATGTTCGCCCCGGGATTACCGTAGCTGCGTTGCAGGTAATAATTCTCCAGCATTTTCACGGACTTGTGGAAGGGCTTGGTCTGGCTCACGGGCACGCCATGTGAGGGCAGGATGAAACCCGGTACAGGATTGATCGTACACAGCAACGCTGTCACCGTGGCGAACAGCGCCGCGAGAGACAACGCGGGATAGCGTAACAGCAGGTGCATGCGGGAACTCCACTTCGAGAACAAATCGTCAATCAGTATTTCTGCAGAAAATTTTGCAGATTACATCAATCTGACGATTCCCGCTTCCAGAAACAATGCCAAAACACGGCACCGCGGCAACGTGCCCCGTTTGATGCGATCATTACAATCATTTCTCACATATCACTCGGAGGCCTCTTGAAACGCACACGCACCATTCTCCTTCTCCTTTTCATCCTCACCGTGGCAACACGCGTGAGCGCGCAGGAGCAAAACTACACCATCGGCAATTTCCAGGGCGGCCTGCATCTGCTGCTGTCCATTCCACAGGGCGAATTCGACGACAATGTCGACGCGCTGGGCTTCGGACTCAATCTCGATCTCGGCTATGTGTTCCCGAAACTGCCCGTGGTGGCCGGCATCAGCGGTGGTTTCTCCACCTATGGCAGTAAAACCTTCAAGGTGCCGTTCAATGAAGTGATTCAGACGGTGACCGTGGACATGACCACCACCAACAACATCGCCTTCGGCCATCTCTTCCTGCGCTTCCAGCCGCAGACCGGCGCCTTCCGTCCCTATTTCGAAGGACTGCTGGGACTGAACTATCTCTGGACCGAGTCGGAGGTGAAGGATGAGCGCTACAGCGACAAGGACATCGCCGGCAGCGTGAATCTGGGCGACGTGGCCTTCAGCTACGGCGCGGGCGGCGGCCTGATGTTCCGCGTGCACAAAGGCGAAACCGACCAGCCCGGCAAGGGCGTCGAGGTGTTCGTCGACCTGCGCGTGCGCTACCTCTACGGCGGCGAAGCCAAGTATTTCACCAAGGAATCGCTGCAAAGTGTCAACGGACGTATCGTTCTCGACGAGTCCAATGCGAAATCCTCGGCCACGGATATGCTGCACACCATGCTCGGCGTGACCGTGCGTCTCTGAGCGGTGAACTCCCGGGCCGTATTTGCTGTTGAAAATCGTGGGCATGTTCGCATGCCCACTTTTCATACGAAAAAAGCGAAAATCACATGAACGAACACACCACCTTCCGCCTCATCAGCGTGCTCGTGCTGCTGCTTACACTGGGCATGCACGTGCTGGCCTGGCGGATGCTGCGCGAGGTGCTGGGGCCGGACGCCACCCGCCGTCGCTCGGCGCTGCTGGGGGTGTTCGTGCTCATGAGCGCGGTGGCCGCGTACATCGCCCTGTTTTCGGGCTATCCGCTGCCGCCGGGTGTGGCGAAGACCGCCATCTGGGTGTTCATGCTCTGGTCCGTGCTATTGGCTCTTGGCATGGGCATGCTGTGGTTGCATCGGCGGCGCCTGCGCGCGTACGTAGAGCCGACGGTGGATGAAAAGCGTCGCGAGCTGCTGCTCACCGGCGCGTCGGGTCTCAGCATTCTCACCTTCGGTGGCGCGGTGTTCGATGTCAGCAGCGATGAGGATGTGGAGGTGGTGTACAAAAGCATCGCCATTCGACGACTTCCCGCGAAGCTGCACGGGCTGCGTATCGGTATGATTTCCGATATTCACTCCGGGCCGTTCATGGAGAAAAAGGACATCGACCGCTACGTGACGCGCCTCAATGCGCTGAACACGGATGTGATTCTGCTGCCGGGCGATTTCATACAGAATCGCAACGAGGAAGCCGATCCGCTCTGCGAATCCCTGAAAGTGCTGCGCGCGCCCTACGGCGTGTATGGCAGCACGGGCAATCACGAGTTTTTCGCCGACGCCGATCAGGTGTCGCGCGAACTCGGCAACGCCGGCATTATCATGTTGCGCAACGAGCATCGCATCATCGATCCGCATGGAGAGAAGCTGGCGCTGATCGGATTGGACGATGTGCGGTCGGGACATCCCTTTCCGGCGCTGTTTCGCAAGGCGGCGCGCGGGCTCGATCCGGCCATTCCCAATATCACGCTTTGCCACAAGCCCTATTACATCGAAGAAGCCGCCGAGTACGGACTGGATTTGATGGTGAGCGGTCACACGCATGGCGGACAAATCGTGCTCGCCCGTCTCTTCGGCGCCGTGCTCACGCCCGCGTCGCTCATCTCCGGTTACATCGAGGGACTGTACTCGCTCGACGCCACGCAGATGTACATCACCCGAGGCGTGGGTATGACCGGTCTTCCCATCCGCGTCAACTGTCCCCCCGAAATCACCGTCATCACGCTGGTGAAAGCCGGGGCGGACTGAGAGCGCCAACCGGACTTTTGTCAACACAGAGTTCACAGAGGTCGCCGAGGGCACGGAGGAATGTTTGAGGTTGCTACCCGCTCGAAATTGGCCAGCCTGCTGAGTACGGAATACATTTGAAGAGATGAAAGAGAGCGGAGAGAGCGGAGAGGTAGTGTTGAGTGTGATTCCCGCTCGAATCCGTGCGCCCCGTGCTGTTCGAGTCAATGCAAGGGCGCAGAGACGCATACTCTCCTGCCCGGCGCTACCGCATCGGCAATGGCACAAACCCTGTGGAATGCGCTTCAAACAATCCTTCGCGTCTTCGCGACCTCGCGCCTTCGCGTGAGGAATTCCCTTCGCGCCTTCTGCGACCCAACGATGTCGAATGAGTGACAGCTCTATGCCGAATACCACCCCCGATCTCCAATCCCTGTTTCTCTTCGAAGCGCTCGACGAACGCCGTCTCGAACCCATCGCCGCGATCAGCAGCGAAGTGCGGCTCGGCAAGGGCGAACACGCCTTCCGCGCGGGCGACGCGGCACGCCACATCTACGGCATCGTGCGCGGTTCGTGCAAACTGTACCGCCTCACCCCGACCGGCGAGGAAGTCACCATCCATCTCCAACGCGCGGGCGACCTCATTGCCGAAGCGGCCATGTTCGATGTGCAGCGCTATCCCGCGGACTGCGTCGCTTTGGAAGACAGCACCCTGTTGCGCATTTCCGCCAAGGGATTGGTGGCCGTGCTGCTCGAACACCCCGAACTCGCACTTGAATTGATGCACGCTTACTCGCGCCGGCTGCGGCAATTCGTGAGCACCATAGAAGACCTGTCCGTCCGCGATGTCAAAGCCCGCCTCGCACGCTGGTTGCTCGCCAACTGCGAGGAGAGCGACGGAGTGCTGCTCTGTCGCCTTACGTGCAGCAAAAAGGAACTCGCGGCGCTGCTCGGCACCATCCCCGAAACCCTCTCCCGCAGCTTGCGCGATCTCAAAACGCGCGGCCTGATTGAGGAGCGCGAATGGGGAATGGTGATACTTGACAGTAATGCTATCTCTCAACATATCTGATGCAAGTGGGATTGCAGCTGTTTCAAATTTCCATATCCGTTGGTACTTTACTCCGTTGAATCATGTCGATGGCGAAAACGATTCTCAAGGGATTTTTCGGAATCGCAGCCGCCCACGTTTCAGCTGTGCATCGAAATGTCATAATCACACGAGGAAGAGCATGTCTATTCCTGATTTTCAATCCATCATGCGGCCACTGCTTGAATCGGTCAAGGACGGCGAAGAGCATAGCATCAAGGATGTCAAACAGGATCTCGTCAGGTATTTTGCAGTCACCGAGGAAGAACGACGATTAAAAATACCAAGTCAAAGGGCCTTTCTTTTTGATAACCGGTTGGGATGGGCGAACACTTATCTTAAAAAGGCGGGATTGATTCAGTCCAAGCGGCGAGGATATCTCCAGATCACAGAAGCGGGCAAGGATTTTCTCATTCAGCATCCGGAGAAGATCAAGGTCGCTGATCTGCGCAGGATCGAAGCATTTCAGGATTTCCATCAGTCGAAGGGTAAGGATGATGACGATGAGACCATCACCGCTACTCAGGAAGAGAAATCTCCAGAAGAAATGGTCAATTACGCATACGAGGTGATGCACAGCAATCTGGTTGCGGAGGTATTGCTCACAATAAAAAGCTGTACACCACTATTTTTCGAGAAGCTCGTGGTTGATCTGTTGATTGGAATGGGATACGGTGGTTCAAGGAAGGAGGCTGGAACAGCCATCGGAGGTTCAGGCGACGGAGGCGTTGATGGTGTGATCAATGAAGACAAGCTCGGTTTGGATAGTATCTATCTGCAGGCAAAGCGCTGGGAAAATACCGTACCTGTCAAGGAGGTGCGTAATTTCGCAGGGAGTCTGTTAGGTAAAAAATCTCAGAAAGGGGTGTTTATCACCACTTCGGATTTCCCTAAAAGTGCGTACGAGTTTGTTTCAACCATAGCGCCGAAGATCATTCTCATCGACGGACAAAAACTTGCTTCGCTGATGATTGAGCACAATGTTGGTGTGACTGTTAAGGATGTGTTTGAGATCAAGGGTATTGATCACGATTATTTTGAAGACGTATAGGACCTGCCATGTCACAATCGAATCGCCCCATCCATTTTGAAATTCATGCAAGCGATCCCGAACGGGCGGCTGCGTTCTATCGCGCGGTGTTCGGCTGGGACATCAACGAATGGGTGCTGCCCGGCGTGAACATGCCCGACGAGAATCGTTACTGGGTGATCAGCACCGGAGCCGAAGGCGAGCCGGGCATCAACGGGGGACTGCTGTTCCGCCGCGGCGACGCTCCTGTGGACGGACAGGCGGTGAACGCCTTCATTTGCACCATCGGTGTGTCTTCGGTGGACGCCACCCTGGCTGCGGCGCTGGAAGCGGGAGGCACGATGGCGGTACCGAAAATGCCCATTCCCGGCATCGGCTGGCTGGCCTATGTGAAAGACACGGAGGGGAACCTCGTCGGTGTGATGGAGAACGATCCCTCGGCGGCGCCCACCGCATGAGCGCTTTACTGCGAAGCTATCGGCCGGAGGATCTCCCCGCCTTGCTCGCATGCTGGGAGCGATCATCCCGCTTGGCGCATCCGTTTCTTCCGGAAGAGTATTTCCGTCTCGACAGGGAGCGCATTCCGACGATGTACCTGCCCTCCGCCGCAACCACGGTGGTGGAATGGAAGGGCCGTTTCGGGGGCTTTCTCTCGCTGCTCGATAATGAAATCGGTGCGATCTTTGTCGAACCGGAACTCCAGGGCCTGGGATTGGGAGGGATGCTGTTGGACGCGGCCCTGGCGGTTCACGCGACGTTGTTGGTGGAGGTGTTTGAAAAAAACCACATCGGACGTCGCTTCTATGCGAAGCACCTTTTTCTTCCGCAGAGCAGTCGAGTGCATCCCGAAACCGGGCACACGCTGCTTCGTCTCGTTCTCCACAAGGACGCGACAACATTGGCGGAACCTTCCATCGATCCTCGCGCTCCATCGCACGGGACAACAGGCCATGTGGACACTTGAGTACAATGCCGCGCAACACTTCGTCGATCTCGTCTTCGATGGGCTGACCAACGCCGAGGACGTGCGCCGTACCACCACCGAGGGTTTGGCCTTGGGACGGCGCCATGCGTGCCGACGCTATCTGCTCGATATCGAACGCATGCAGTCGGCGGTTTCCTTTCTCACCATCATCGATTTGCCGAATCGGCAGTACATCGCCGAGGGACTCGACCGCCGCAGCGCCATCGCCGTGGTGCTGCCCTTCGAACCCGCGGCGCGTGAGGTGGCGTTGTTCTACGAAACCACCATGCTCAATCGCGGCTTCGAGGCCAAGACCTTTCCCTCGCGCGACGAAGCGCTGCGCTGGCTGCTGCGGGACTAGTCGCGGCGCAACCCCATCCACGCCGATCGCTTTCCTTCGCAGCGGCTTGACTTGCGTCAAGGCGCGGGATGTGGATTGCGATGTAGCTTGTCCGTGATGACTGTACCACGGATGATTTTCAGGAGCTTCCCATGACACGCGACATTATCGAAATCAACGAGGACCTCTGCGACGGCTGCGGCGACTGCGCGATCGGCTGCGCGGAAGGCGCCATACAGATTGTGAACGGCAAGGCGAAACTTGTGCGCGAGGAATTTTGCGATGGCTTCGGCGATTGCGTCGGTGTGTGTCCCACCGGTGCCTTGAACGTGGTGAAGCGTGCCGCGCCCGCCTTCGACGAAGAAGCCACGCGCGCGCATTTGCTGCGCAGCGGAGGCGCGGAAGCGCTGAGGCGCTACGAGCTGGCGCAGGAGCGGCACGAACACAGCGAGGCGCACACGCATGCGCATGGTGGCGGTTGCCCGGGCAGCGCCCAACGCGAATTGCGGCGCCCGGCCGCGCAGGAGCCCATCGCCATGCCGCTGGCAACGGGTCACCCGCAGGCCATCAGTGCCGGCTGTCCGGGATCGGCGGCGCGCAGCATGCAGCGCGAGGCACAGCCCGCCGCCACGGTGGTGTCGCCGACGATCATTCCCTCCGAACTCGGACAATGGCCGGTGCAATTGCATCTCGTGCATCCCGCCGCGCCGTATTTCCGCAATCGCGAGTTGGTGGTGCTGAGCACCTGTGGACCCGTGGCCTCGGCCGAAGTGCATCAGCGCTATTTGCGCGGGCGCAGCGTGGTGGTGGCTTGCCCGAAGCTCGACAACACCGCGCCCTACGCCGAGAAGTTGGCGGCGATATTCCGCGATGGCGGTCCCACCAAGGTGCTGGTGGTGATCATGGAAGTGCCCTGCTGCCGCGGATTGTCGATGATCGTGCGCCAGGCGCTGGACCTCTGCGGTCGCGAGGATTTGCCAGTGGAAGAGCATGTGCTGTCGCTGGAAGGCGACGTGAAGCGCATCGTGCCCATGCAGTAACAGCGTGTATCGCGGACAATGCTGTCCGTATCATTTCGCGAAATCGAAGGCGGGCGGCTGTCATGGCGTCCGCCTTCTTCCTATGTTGCAAGCACCTGTTGTTGCAGGCACCCGTTCCACGCAATCGAGGAAGCACCATGGCATCGTCACGCCGTCCCTTCGCGCCATCCCCGCGTTCACTTCGCACCGTTCTGCGCATATTGCGTGCGCCCTTCGCGGTGTTGCTGCTCTTCGGCTGTGCCGGAGGCGACTATCCACCGCTCGCCGTGGTGGACAGCGTGGACGTGCAGCGCTATCTCGGAACGTGGTATGAAATCGCCCGTCTGCCGAATTCCTTTCAGAAGGACTGTGCCTGTTCCACCGCCGAGTATTCGGTGATCGACGAAAGCACTCTGCGCGTGGTGAATCGTTGCACCGAACGCGGTCCCGACGGAGGCACCGACAGCGCCACGGGCAAGGCCTTCATTGTCGAAGGCAGCAACAACGCCAAGCTGCGTGTGCAATTCTTCTGGCCGTTCCGCGGCGATTACTGGATCATCGAACTCGACGAGCAGTACCGCTGGGCCGTGGTGGGCGAGCCCAGCCGCAAATACCTGTGGATACTCGCCCGCGCCTCCCGCATGGACGACGCCACCTACAGCATGCTGCTCGAGCGCATCCGCGCCAAGGGCTTCGATACCTCACGCCTCATCCGATCGGACTGTCCCTGAGGCGTCGACTCGCTACTGTGAGTTGCAAACCGGTTACGAGAGGAGAAGGGACACAGGGTCTAGACCACACAGGTGCAAGACCACACAAGTTCAAAACCACAGATAGCACAGATTTCACACAGATTAGCACAGATGGATCGTGGTAATCTGCCGCAAGCATCCGGGAAGTGGTGGAATCCGTGGTTTTTGCGCCTTTCGTGCTTCAACAATGCGCGCTTCTTCCACCAGAGCGTTGGCGTGCGTATTTTATCTTGTTTGTCGTGTGCAACGCTTTCTCTGGAATCATGACCACAGTCGAGCTACCGGACATACAGACCGACGTGACCGATGGCACGGACACGAAGAATCCCGCGAAGGTGATTCTGTTCAATGACAACGTGCACACCTTCGAGGAAGTGATCGCGCAGATCATGAAGGCCACCTCCTGTTCGCAGGCGAAGGCCGAGGGCTTGACCATGGAGGTGCACACGCGGGGCAAGGCCTGCGTCTACACCGGCGACATGAACGACTGCCTGCGCGTGAGCCACGTGCTCGAGGAAATCGCCTTGCACACGCAAATCGAGATGTAACACATTCACCGACTGATAGAGACCATGACTTCCACGGAAATACGCCAGAGCTTCCTCGATTTCTTCGCCGGCAAGGATCATCGTATCGTGCCGTCCGCTCCCGTCGTGCCGCACGACGATCCGACCCTGTTGTTCACCAACGCCGGCATGAACCAGTTCAAGGACGTGTTCCTCGGTGCTGGTTCGCGCGGCTACGTGCGCGCCGCCGACACGCAGAAATGCATTCGTGTGTCGGGCAAGCACAACGATCTCGAGGAAGTGGGACGCGACACCTACCACCACACCTTTTTCGAAATGCTGGGCAACTGGAGCTTTGGCGATTACTACAAGCGCGAGGCCATTGCCTGGGCCTGGGAATTGTTGACGGAGGTCTGGAAACTGCCGAAGCAGCGTCTGCACGCCACGGTGTTTCGCGAGGACGATGAGGCCCTCGCGCTGTGGACCGAATTGACGGACATCGATCCGTCGCATGTGCATCGTTTCGATGAAAAAGACAATTTCTGGGAAATGGGCGACACAGGTCCCTGCGGTCCCTGCTCGGAAATTCACATCGATCTCACGCCCGATTGCAGCGGTGGTCCGTTGGTCAATGCCGGCGTGCCGGAGGTGATGGAGATCTGGAACCTCGTGTTCATCCAATACAATCGCGACGAACACGGCACGCTGCACGAATTGCCGCGCAAGCATGTGGATACGGGCATGGGCTTCGAGCGCATTTGCGCGGTGCTGCAGGGCAAGTACTCGAATTACGACACCGATGTGTTCATGCCGCTCATCGACCGCATTGCCGAGGTGACCGAGCAACCCTACGAAGGTGAGCAGCGGCAGGTGGCCATGCGCGTCATCGCGGATCATGTGCGCATGCTGTCCTTCTCCATTGCCGATGGCGCCATGCCCGGCCCCGACGGCCGCGGCTATGTGCTGCGCCGCATTCTTCGCCGCGCCGCGCGCTTCGGACGCAATCTCGGCATGCGCGAACCCTTTGTCTGGAAACTGGTGGAAACGCTGGGCGACACCATGGGCGCGGTGTTTCCCGAACTGCTGGCGCAGCGCTCCATCGTCGAGCGCGTCATCCGCGCCGAGGAGGAGAGCTTCAACGCCACGCTCGACCGCGGACTGGAAATTTTCGAGGACATCGCCGCGCGCACCCGCGCCAACGGCGGCACGCTGATCGCCGGCGAGGATGTGTTCAAACTCTACGACACCTTCGGCTTCCCGCTGGATCTCACCGCGCTGCTCGCCTCCGAGCAGCAACTCGATGTGGATACCGCGCGCTTCGAAATCCTGCTGGACGAGCAGAAGCAGCGCTCGCGCGCCGTGACCAAAAGCAAAATCACCGTGCCCATGGCGGCACAGGGCGGCCTGCACCTCGAGATGATCGAGGATGCGCAGGGTAGCGCCTTTGTGGGCTATGATGCTCTGGAGGTGGAAGCGCGCGTCACGGGACTGCTGCGGGAAAACGGAGCACTGTATCTTGTGCTCGAAAGCACGCCCTTCTACGTGGAGTCCGGCGGTCAGGTGAGCGATACCGGTCGCATCGAATGGAATGGCCGCACAGCCGAACTGCGCGCCCTGCTCAAGGCCGACGGCACCATCGTCCATGTGGTGAACGATACGGAGGACTTCGCGCCGGTGCTGGGCGATACCGTACGCGCCGTGGTGCTGGAAGACGCGCGCCGCGATACCATGCGCAATCACACCGCCACGCATCTCTTGCATGCAGCGCTGCGCTCGGTGCTGGGCACGCATGTGCAGCAGGCGGGTTCGCTGGTCGATCCCGGGCACCTGCGTTTCGATTTTTCCCATTTCGAAAAAGTGAGCGACGAGCAGCTCGCCGAAATCGAGCGCCAGGTCAATGCCCACATCCTCGCTGGCTTCCCTGTGCAGCAGCATCGCGACGTGCCCTTCGATGAAGCGCGTACCATGGGCGCGTTGATGTTTTTCGGTGACAAATACGGCGACCGCGTCAACGTGCTACAAATCGGCTCGGTGTCGATGGAGTTCTGCGGCGGCACGCATGTGCGCAACACCTCCGACATCGGCCTGTTTAAAATCACCTCCGAAAGTTCCATCGCCAGCGGTACCCGCCGCATCGAAGCGGTGACAGGTCGCGGCGTGCTGCATTACATCGATGAAATGCAGCAGCGCCAGGAGCAGCAGCAGGCGCGCGAGGAGCAATTGCACGAGCGCATCAAGCAATTGGAAAAAGAAGTCGCAAAGCAGGCCCTGCAACAGGGGGCGGCGCAGATCGATGCACTCATTGCCGCTGGCGAGGAGTGGAACGGTGGCCGCATCGTTGTCGCCCGCGTGGAAGCCGCGGATGCCGAACAACTCAAAGCGCTCGCTGATGTGCTGCGCGAGAAATTGGGTTCGGGCGTCGGACTCCTTGCGTCCGTGGTCGACGATAAAGTGCAGCTCGTCTGCGTGGTGACCGACGACATGGTGTCGCGCGGCATCAAGGCCGGTGCCGTTGTCACACCGCTCGCCAAGAAGCTGGGTGGCGGTGGTGGTGGACGCCCGCACATGGCCACGGCGGGTGCGCGCGATGTGGCGGGACTCGATGCCGTCCTCGCCGAAGCCCCGGCGGTGATTCGCGGTGGAGGCGCTTCCTGATGCGTCCCAGCCCGGTGTATGATGGACTGCGCGAGGCGCGGGAGCAGGGCAGGGCGCTGCTCTTCGTGCTGGTGGATCCCGACAAGGCGGATCCCACGGAATTGCCGGGCTTCGCCGCCGATGCGGAGCAGGCGGGCGTGGATGGATTTCTTGTGGGCGGCAGTCTTGCCTTGCTCCCCACGTTCGAGCAGTGCATTCGCCATCTCAAGCTGGGCACGAGCAAACCGGTGATCATTTTCCCCGGAGGGATTCATCAGATTTCCGGCGAGGCGGACGCGATACTGTTTTTATCCATCATCAGCGGACGCAATCCCGAGCAGCTCATCGGGCAGCATGTCATTGCCGCGCCACTCGTGCGCGAGCTGGGCCTGGAAGCCATTTCCACGGGCTATCTGATCGTGTCCTCCGATACCGTCACCAGCACCGAGTACATGAGTTACTCGAAGCCGGTGCCGCGCGAGAAGCCCGAGATCGCCGCCGCCCACGCGCTCGCCGCCGATTTGCTCGGCATGAAACTCGTGTATCTCGAAGCCGGGAGCGGCGCTAATCAGAGCGTACCCGCAACGATGATCCGCATGGTGTCGGCGCTGGTGGATGTGCCCGTTATTGTCGGTGGCGGCATTCGCACACCGGAAGCCGCCGCCGAGAAAGTGGCGGCGGGAGCGTCCATCGTCATCGTCGGCAATCATTTCGAACACGAGGACAATCGATCACAACTTCGCGCGTTCGCCGAAGCCGTACACAACGGGCGTGCGCATTCCCTGCTGGATGTTTGAATGGAGGTGCATCATGCCGCGATCGTCTCTGCTCCTGACCATCGTCCCGCTCCTGCTCATCGCCTGCGCACCCATGGTCGAACTGGAGGAGGAAAGCGCCGCCGTGCAGGCGCGTCTTGATTCCCTGGAAATGCATCACGCCGACTGCCGTGCCGAGAACACACTCCTGCGTGACCGGCTCGATGCCATCGAGCGCGAGAATGTGCAGCTCGATGACAAGAATCGTCGCCTCACCGCACGGCTCTCCGAGTTGCAACAAGAGGATCCGCTGATCACCGGCGCGGAGCCCGCGCGCGCATCCATCGACGCCGTGGCCACGCCTCCTCCCGCGCTTGCGAGTGATGCCCCGGAAGCCACACCCCCGCCCGCATCCGCGGACGAAGTACCGCGGGAGGAGGGAGCGGCGACGCCCCCGGCGAATCTCCCTGCCGACGTGCGTTCCGTGTACGATGCATCCATGCCCGCCGATCTCTCGTACCTGCGGGCATATCAAACCGCCCTGCACGCCTTCAACGCCGAGCGCCACGGGGAAGCCCTCCAGCAATTCGAACACTTGTTGCAGCAATCCACACCCAACGACATGGGCGACAATTGCCTGTACTGGATGGGTGAAGCGGCCATGCGGCTCGGCAGACACGCGGCGGCGTACAAGCGCTTTTCGGCCGTGCTGGAATGCGCTGGAAGCGATAAAGCCGCCGTGGCCCTGCTGGGACGCGCCAATGCCGCCATCGCGCTAGCGCAGACCGCCGAGGCCCGCGCGGATCTCGAAACGCTGCAACGCGAACATCCGAACACACGCGAGGCCGCCGAGGCCGCCCGTGTACTGAGAACGATCCGTTGATCTTCGTCATTTCATCGCCCGGATAAGGACACCTATGAACAGCACAGCACCATCGCTCGGCGGCGCACTCCCCGCGCGCGCGGATATCGATCCGGCATACCGCTGGACTATTGAAGACCTCTATGCCACGGTGGAGGAATGGGAGCAGGATTTCCAGGCCATCGAACGCATGATCGGCGAAATCGCATCGTACCGCGGCACTCTCGGACGGGACGGCGCCGCCCTCTTGCGCTGGCTGCATTTCGCGGACGATCTCAACATTATCACCGGGAAACTGGGCAACTACGCCTTCCGGCGCTTCGACGAGGATACCACCAACACGCTGTATCAGGGCCTGATGGACAGGGTGATGTCGCAGCATGCGCGTATCAGCGCCGCGACCTCGTGGGTGGTTCCCGAAATCCTCGCCATCGACGAAAGCTCGGTGCGCGCCTTCGTCGCCGGCACCGACGGACTGGACGTGTACGCGCATCATCTCGATGAGATTCTGCGCATGAAGCAGTTCACGCTCAGTTCGCGCGAAGAGGAATTGCTCGCCTTGTCCATCGAGGCCACCAGCGCCGCGGCCAACATTTTCAGCATGTTCAATGACGCCGACATCCGTTTCGGCAGTATTCGCGGCGAGGATGGCGGCGAGGTGGAGGTGACCAAGGGTCGCTACATACAGATGCAAGAGTCGCAGGACCGCCGCGTGCGCGAGGATGCGTTCACGGCGCTGTACGGCAGCTACGGTGCATGGAAAAACACGCTCTCGGGCATGCTCAGCAGCCAGGTGAAGCGCGAGATGTTCTATGCGCGCGCGCGCGGCTACGCCAACACGCGGCACATGGCCCTGTACGAGGACAACATCCCCGAAGCCGTGTACGACAATGTGGTGCGCACCATCAACAACAATCTCGAACCGCTGCATCGCGCCATGGAACTGCGTCGCGCGGTGCTCGGTCTCGACAGCGTACGTCCCTGGGATCTGTACGTGCCGCTGGTGCCGGAGACATCGCTGCGTGTGACCTGGCCCGATGCGTTGCGCATGGTGGAGGAAGCGCTGGGCACGCTCGGTGCGGAGTACGTGCGCGATTTGCACGACGGCTTGCACAGCGGATGGATCGACGTGTACGAGAACAAGGGCAAGGCCTCCGGCGCGTACTCCGCCTGGACCTACGGCGCGCATCCCTTCGTGCTGATGAACTACACCGACACGCTGAAGGACGTGTTCACGCTCGCCCATGAAATGGGTCACGCGATGCACTCCTTTTACACCTGGCAGCATCAGCCGGCAGTGTACGGAGGGTACACCATTTTCTGCGCCGAAGTGGCATCCACCTGCAACGAGTTACTCCTCGTCCACCATTTACTGCACACGCGTCCCGAGCGCGACGTGCAGAAGCACATTCTGCTGCATTACATCGACACCATCCGTGGCACGGTGTACAATCAGGCGCTGTTCGCCGAGTTCGAGCAGCGCATCCATCGCCATGCGGAAGAGGGCGGGGCATTGACCGTGGATCTGATGAGCGAGACGATAGGCGAATTGTACGCCCGGTATTACGGTCCCGCATTCAGTATCGATCCGCGCTTCGCATTGAACTGGGCGCGCATACCGCATTTTTACCGAAGCTTCTACGTGTTTCAGTACGCCACCGGCCTCTCCGCCGCCGCGGCCATTTCGCGGCGCATACTCGATGGCGAGGCCGAGGCCTTGCCGCGCTATCTGCAATTCCTGCGCTCCGGCAGTTCGCGCTACTCCATCGACCTGCTCCGCGACGCGGGAGTGGACATGACCTCGCCCGATCCCGTGGCAGCCACGGCGGATCTCATGAACGACTTGCTCGACCGCGTGGAAGCACTGATGTAAGGCAGGCGATGCGCGCCGTACGGCGCGAAGCATGGGGGGTAAAAACAACAACACGAAGGATCGCTCCTTCGTGTTGTCGTTTCAGTTCTGTTGTGAAAGTCAGACGGCGGGCGTCGTCTCGTCCGCGGGTGCGGCTTCGTCCGTTGCGGGCGTGTCATCCGCCGGAGCTTCGGCAATCGGATCGGCTGCGATCTCTTCCGCTGGCGCCTCCACCGGCTCGACGGTTTCGGCTTCGGGCTCAACGGCGGCCACTTCTTCCACCACAACTTCCGCAACGGGTTCTGTCACTTCAGGCGCTTCCGCGACGGGTTCGGTGACTGCGGGTGTTTCCACTGCGGCTTCAACCACGGCGGGCGCCTCCACGACCGGTGCGGGAGCGGGTTCGGCGGCGGCGGTGGCGTTGAGGAGTTTCTGCAAGCCCTCGATGTCGCCAAGACGGAAAGCGTTGTCCGACGGCGAGCTGTGCGGCATGGTGAAGTCCTCGTCGCCACCACGCTCGCGGCGCGGCGGACGATCATCGGAATCGTCGCGCATGATCGCGCCGATCATGCTGTGACGCTCGGGATTCATTTCGAGAATTTTCACGCGCACGCTGTCGCCGACATTCACCGTTGCGACCTGCTGTGTCGGGGCGCCGCGGCGTTTGCGACCGCCCATTTTGCCACGCGGCACGAAGCAGTCGATGTCGAAATCCATCGCCACGATGGCGCCGGATTCCATGATCATCTTCACGGTGCCGTTGGCTTCGGTGTCCTGTGGGAACACATTGGCCAGGCGCGGCCAGGGATCGGGCTGCGTGGCGCGGAGACTCAGACTGATGCGGCGGTCCTTGGTGCGCACGTCCATTACCTGCACTTCGATCACATCACCCACATTGACGACTTCCGAAGGCGTTTGCACGCGCTTGGTCCACGACAGGTCGGAGATGTGCACCATGCCGGTGACGCCGGACTCGAGTTCGACATAGGCGCCGAAATCGGTGAGGTTGACCACTTTGCCCTTGACCGTGGTGCCGACAGGATATTTACCTTCGACCTGTGCCCAGGGGCTTTCGGTGAATTCCTTCATGCTCAGCGCAATGCGCTCTTCCTTCATGTCGATGCCCACGATGCGCACTTTCACGGTCTCGCCCACTTTCAGCACTTCGTGCGGTGTGGCGACGCGTCGCTTGCTCAGGCGTGTGATGTGGATCAGGCCGTCGGTGCCGTCGAGGTCCACGAAGGCGCCGTAATTCGTGATGGAGGTAACCACACCTTCGACGACGGAGTTCTTTTCCAACTCGAGCATGCGCTTGCGGCGCAGGGCACGGCGGCGGCTGCACACGAATTTGCGCTTCGCGAATTCGCCCAATTCAATCACGACCATTTCCACGGTCTGACCCACCACGGCCTCAACCTCGCTCGGGTCGGTACGGCCGGTGCGGCTGAACTGCGAACGCGGCACGAATCCTTCGAGGCCTTTGTAATCCACAATCGCACCACCAGGAATGCTGCGCAGCACAGTCATGGGGAGGAGTTCCAGTGACTGGAAGGCCGCGCTCAGTTCGTCCCAGATCGGCTGCGCTTCCTCGTCGGACATTTTATTCTTCTTGCCGCGCGATTTCTTCTGTCCTTCTTCGCCTTCGGTAACCGGTGCAGCGTCGGCAGCGGGTGCGTCGGCAGCGGGTGCGTCGGCAGCGGGTGCGTCGGCAGCGGGTGCGTCGGCAGCGGGAGCGTCGGCGACGGGAGCGTCGGCGACGGGAGCGTCGGCAGCGGGAGCGTCGGCAGCGGGAGCGTCGGCAGCGGGAGCGTCGGCAGCGGCTTCCACGACGGCCTCGGTGACCGGCGCTTCGATAGCTTCAGTGGCGGCCGGGACTTCTTCCATGACGACGGGGGACGGTTCCGCTGTGACCTCCGGTTCCGGTGTGGGCACTGTTTCGCTCACAGGTGCGGGTTCTTCGGCAGGCGCGGAAGGAGAATCCTGAGTCTCTGGAGCCGTGCTATCGACCGGGCTGTCCATCGTCTGCTCGGGTTGCTCGATGTTGGCCTCGGGTTGCATCTCGGGGTTCTCGTTGGGGTTCGGCTCGTTCGTCATGGTGGTTTCCACTTGTTGTGAACAGTTCGGGCACGTGGGTGCCGGTTTTCAGGCTACGTGATTTCAGCATGTCAGCGCGGATCATGCGGAAATAGCATACAACGCTGGCAGATATACAAGTTAGCGAATAGAGTTTGAAATGGCAATATGAAATGAAATTGCGTGCAATGCAAGAATTTGCCCCTGCTTGATTGCGCACGTGATTGCGCACACCGGGGTAGGGGCCATTAGGGGAGAGTGGTGAGGGTAGAGTAGTACGGAGGTTATGTCGGATGAAAAACATTGAAACGACCACGCTGTCGTTTCAATGTCAACGAGCCATCATCGGACATTCGATCCTCGATGCACGTTCAGCGGAGACTTTCCTCCAGGGCCGTGGCTGCGTCGGTGCGTTCGTCGCGGTATTTCACAATCACCGGCGTGTAAATGTGCACGCCCGCTTCGGCGGCGAAACTGCCCCGCGCGGGTCTGCTGCCCGGCACCACCACGGCGTAGGGGGGGATTTCGAGCGGGCTCTCGGCGCTTTTCGCCAATACGCGTCCGTGCACAAGGTCGTACACGCGCGTGGAGGCATTGAGAATTACCCCTGTGCCGAGCACGGCGCCGCGGCGCACAATGGTGCCCTCGTACACGCCGCTGTTGCCGCCGATCATCACATCGTCTTCAATAATCACCGGCACGGCACCCACGGGTTCGAGCACGCCACCGATTTGCACCGCCGCACTCACATGCACGCGCTTGCCAATTTGCGCGCAGGAGCCGATGAGCGCGTGGCTGTCCACCAGCGTTCCCTCATCCACATAGGCGCCGATGTTGATATAGGCCGGAGGCATGACAATCACGCCGGGAGCAACATACGCGCCATCGCGAATGGTGGTGCCGCCGGGAACGATGCGCCTGCCCTCGGCAGCGGCGAAGCGCAGCACGGGCAGCGTGTGTTTGTCGGTGAAAGCGAACACCGCCGACTCCGCATCCCCGACATCGCGCAGCACGCCGGCCTTGAACGCCCACAGAATGGCGCGCTTGATGTCGGTGTCGGCCACCCAGGTGCCGTCCACACAATGCGCGGCGCGCAGTCGTCCCTCGCGCAGCGCGAGGCGAAGCTGATCGTACAAGGCAAAGGCCTCGGCATCGGCCTGGGAGGGATCGATCGATAAAAGCTGCTCAAGTACGTCGCGCATGGTGCTGTCCGGTTCAGGTGAGGGAAAGAGGAAATATGGGGAGAAGGAAGCAGCGGCGCAAGCATCGAGCAGCAGCGGGAACACACGGCGTCGGCGCCATGCTGGAACCAGCAGGCCCGGCGCGGTGGTTGGGATAGGGCACCCGCCCCACGCCTCACGGATGCATCACTCGTACTGCGGCGGCACCCGTCGGGCGGGGGAGCTTCTCCTGTTGCCGCGGCGAAACACGGTGCGGCATTTTCCACTTTCCCCGAATACCCGCCGCGCCGTTTATTATCGGAACGAATTCGCCTGCGGGAACGTGTGATTACTTTTGTTCGCCTTCCGGCATTTTGTAACTTTTGGCATGGAGATCACCATGAAATCGATGCGCTCGCCGCTCGTCACAACGATGCTGTTGCTGCTCACTCTCACGACCGCCTCGACGCTGCGTGCGCAGCCCGAATTCGAATGGGAGGAGAATGCGCAATTCGCCGTGCAAATCGGAGGCAGCTACGATCTCGATGCGCAGGTGTTCCAGCCAACCTCGCACAAGCCCTGGCTGATGCTCCACACTCCCAAGCTCAACGGCCCGGTGTTCATCGACCTCACCGCGAAGAAGGTGTTCCTGCTCAAGAAGGGGGACCTGCGGGTGCAGGAGAGTTTTGCCTGGACCAAAGGCATGCCCTCCGGAAGCGACGCGGGTGGATATTCCCTGAAAGGCCAGTCCAGCGTGTTCACGGTGAAAGGGAAGAAGGTCTCTCTCACCATGCGTCAAACCATTGTCGGCGAGGTCGCTCCCGCCGCCATTCTGGCGCACAGTCCGGAATACCGCGTCCGCATGAAGGCCTACAAACCCAAACAGGCCGCCATCAAAAAACTCGCCGCCTATAAAAAACCGACTGAGGTTGTGGTGATGTTCGCCACCTGGTGCAGCACCTGCAAAGTGGTGCTTCCGGCGGTGCTGCGCGTGTTTGACGAAGCGAAGAACAAGAATTTTTCGGTGAAATACATCGGCATCGCCATGGGCGGACAGGAGCCGCGTGCCGCGCTCGAAAAGCACGGTCACGATTATCCCGCCGTGATTTTCTATCAGAACGGCAAGGAAGTCAATCGTGTCATCGGCGATCCGCCCGGCGCCATCGAGGAGCTTTTCCTCACAATCCTGAAGTGATCCATGAAACTGGCTTCCAACCGTGTGCTGTTGGTAACAGCGCGCATACTGCATGTTGCCGTCGCGCTTGTTTTCATTCTCGCCGCGACGATGAAGGCGCTCGATCCGCAGTCGTTCATCGAGCAAATCGCCATGTACGGCATTTTTCCCGATCTCTCCTGGCTCGCCGCCTGGGTGCTGATCATTGTGGAATTCATGCTGTCCTTCGCGCTGATCGTCAATTTCTGGCCGCGCGTCACACCGCTGCTCATGAGCGCGCTGTTGCTGTTTTTCATCGGCATCACCGCCTATGGCATGTCCATCGGTCTCGGTGAAAATTGCGGCTGCTTCGGCAATCTCGTGCATCGCGGGCCCGAGACGGTCATCATCGAGGACGCGGTCATGCTGCTCGCCATGCTGTTTGCCCTGCTGGTGTATTGGCACAAACCCGTGACGGGTCAACGTTGGCGTGCTGTGGTGACGGTGGCTGGCGGAGTGCTTGCTGTGCTGCTGGTCGTGTTCAGTGCGCGCATTCCCGCCGACGATCTGGTGACGCAACTGCGTCCCGGCGCGCAATTCAGCACCTGGCCCATCGATGGTCTGTACGGCACCGATCTCAACAGCGGCACGCATGTGGTGTTCCTCTTCACGGTGCATTCCGACGACTTGCAGCGCGATGTGAACCGCATGAACAGCATCGCGCAGCATCCCGATGCCGTGGGTCCGGTGGGTTTGGTGATCGATGGAACGCAGCATCTCACCTCGCTCATGTTCGAGTACGCGGCGGCTTTTCCCATTGGCGCCATCGAACCGCGTTTCGCCCGCCCGCTGTACCGCACGCTACCGCGCGTATTCATTCTCCACAACGGTGCGGTGACGCACACCTGGTCGGAACTTCCTGACGCCGCTGATGTTGTGTCTGCGATACAATCCATCAGCAAGGAGACGCAGCGGAAGTGAAAATTTATACAAGAACCGGAGACAATGGCATGACCGCCCTGTTCGGCGGACGACGCGTGGGCAAGGACAGTGTGCGGATCGAGGCCTATGGAACAGTGGACGAACTCAACGCGCAACTGGGGGTGGCCCGGGCGGCGGCGATCGATCTTGAGCTGACGGATCGACTCGCGCAATTGCAGAACATGTTGTTCGTACTCGGTTCCGATCTCGCCACACCCATCGACAATACACAGGTCAACATACAGCGCATCGACGACAGCCACATCGAGCGCATCGAACGCGCGATCGACGAGGTGGAGGCGCGTCTCGAACCCATTCGCTACTTCATTCTCCCGGGAGGATCGCCCGTCGCCGCGCAGTTGCACGTGGCACGCACCGTGTGCCGCCGCGCCGAGCGTTCGGTGGTGCAGCTCGCCGCCTTGGAGGAAATCAATGAAGCGGATTTGCGCTTCGTGAATCGTCTTTCGGATTACCTGTTTGTGCTTGCCCGCTTCGCCAACGCGGTGGCGGGCGTGTCCGACACGCAATGGAGCAAGGAGGAGTAACAGGTCATGTTTATCGCCATCGCGGGAAACATCGGTTCGGGCAAATCCTCGCTCACATCGCTGCTGCATCAGAAATTCGGCTGGGCGCCGCATTTCGAATCGGTGGACGACAATCCCTATTTGCCGGATTTCTACGCCGACATGCGGCGCTGGTCCTTCCATCTCCAGGTGTACTTTCTCTCGAAACGCTTCATGCTGCATCGCGGCATCGCGCAGTCGGGCAAGGATGTGGTGCAGGATCGATCGATTTACGAGGATGCGGAGATTTTCGCTCTGAATCTGCATGCCATGGGAAACATGGACGACCGCGATTACGAGAATTACCGCGCACTGTACGAAGCAATGACCAGCTATCTCAAGGCACCCGATCTGCTGGTGTATTTGCGCGCGTCCGTGCCCACGTTGCAACGGCAGATACAGCTCCGCGGAAGGGAGTTCGAGCAAACGATCGCGACCGAGTACCTCGTGCGGCTCAACGCGCTGTACGAGGATTGGATACAGCGCTACGCATTGGGTCCCACGTTGGTGATCGACACCGACAGCACCGATTTCGTGCATGACATGCAGCGGCAGGAGGAAGTGCTGTACATGATTGAGCATGCCGTGCGTCGGCGCAAGGTGTAGACCATGGGGCGCCTGCGTGCCGCGGTTATTCCCGCCATTCTTCTCCTCTATTCCGTTTCCCTCATGGCGCAACCCGCCACACTGCGGGGCCGCGTTACCGACGAAGCCGGCGTACCGCTGATTTCGGCGAATGTGGCATTGCGCGGCACCGTGCTCGGCAGCGCCACCGACGTCGAGGGCCGCTATCGCATCGCCGCCATTCCTCCCGGGCGTCCGCTCGTGCTCAGCTGTTCGATGATCGGTTACAGCACCTTCAGTGTCACGCTCACCCTGCAAGCTGGCGAAGAGCGCGTGCTCGACATCACGCTGAAGGAAAGCAGCATCAGTACGGGCGAGGTGATCGTGACCGCAGGGAAGCATGCGCAGAGCTTGGAAGAGGTTCCCGTGAGTGTGTCCACCTGGGATGCGCGGGATATACAGGAGCGCGGCATCACCTCGTTGGACAATGCCTTGCGCCGCATTCCGGGTGTGAACATCACCGAGGATCAGATCAACATTCGCGGCTCGAGCGGCTACAGCAGGGCGGTGGGCAGCCGCGTGCTGCTGCTGGTGGATGGTGCGCCCGTGCTGGCGGGCGACGCGGGTGAAGTGAAATTCGATGCCGTGCCGATGTTCAACGTCGAGCGCATCGAGGTGGTGAAAGGCGCGGGTTCGGCCCTGTACGGTTCGAGCGCGCTGGGCGGTGTGATCAACGTGATTACCACCGAGCCGCGCGAAAGCATGCTGCGCGTGCGTGCGCATGCCGGAGCGTGGGACGAGCCGCGGCACGATCAATGGATATGGTGGGGAAGTGGCGCGCAATGGATGGCGGGCATGGATGCCATGTACGGTGATGCGCGTGGTCCGCTGGCCTACAGCATAGCCGGTGGACTGCGTCGCGACCAGGGGTATCGACAGCTCGACGACAACACCGAGTGGAATCTGAACGGCCGCGCGTGGTACCGTTTTTCACCCGAGCGCAATCTGAGTGTGAGCAGCAGCTACAGCTCGAACGAACGCGGGAACTGGGTGTTCTGGCGCGATCTGGCGCATGCCATGCAGCCACCGGCGGACAAGGATTTAACCGAACGCGTGCATTCCACCAAATGGCACAGCACCGCGTTGTACCGCGTCACCCACGGCCCACGCTTCGCGTCCACCTCGCGCCTGTCGGTGTACCGCACCGCCTTCGATACGGAGAGCGACACCTCCGATTTTTCCCTGCGGCCAAGCGACAAAGTGCAGAGTACCGCCATGCAGGCCAGCGCCGAATGGCAGGGGACCTGGGCGATGAGCCGCGATCAGCTGCTCACCTTCGGTTCGGAACTGAGCTATTCGTGGGTGGATGCGCGCATTTACGGACAGCGCGATGGCTACGGTGTGGCGCTCTACGCGCAGGACGATGTGGCCCTGGGTGAACGCCTGCACCTTTCCGCCGGCGCGCGCTTCGATGCGACGAGCATCGACACCTTGGAAACCGACATGCAGGTGAATCCCCGTCTCGGTATCGCCTGGAAACCATGGAACGAGACGACGGTTCGGGCGTCCTACGGCTGGGGTTTCCGTTCGCCGTCCATCGCCGAGCGCTTCGCCACCGCGAGTAGCGGCGGCATCATCACCAAGCCGAATCCCACGCTCCAGGCCGAGCGCAGTACGTCGTACGAATTCGGCATTCGGCGGACGCTGCCCTGGGCAACAGTGCTGGATGCGGCGGTGTTCTGGAACGACTACTCGAATCTGGAGGAGCCCACGGTGGATCCCGCCGACGGACGCGTCGTGTTCCGCAATATTACCGAGGCGCGCATTCGTGGATATGAACTCACCTTCGAGAGCGAGCCGTGGGGATTGTTCTACTGCTCGGCCGCCTACACCTATCTCTTCCCCGAGGATTTGTCCGACGGATCCGTGTTGAAATACCGCCCCCGGCATTTGCTCTACGTTGCCGCCGGGCTACACTGGGGCGCGTTTCGCTTCGGCGTGGACGCGCGGTATGTATCGCGCATGGAGACCTTGGACAAGGAATTGACCATTGTCATTCCCGACGCCGATCGCCGCGTTGCCACCTACGTCACCGATCTACGTCTGTCGTGGAGTGGTGCGTTCATGGGTCTGCCGCTGCGTTGCACCGCGCTGGTGGACAACGTCTTCAACTATCACTACACCGAAGTCATCGGCAATCTCTCTCCCATTCGCCACTATCGCCTGATGGTGGAAACCGGCTTGTAAGCATTTCCCATCGTAACGGGTCCATCGGAGTACCGCGCGCATGCAGGCGGTCGGCGTCGCGTTGCATCCCCGCGTTTCGCGCCAGCTCCTTCCTGACTTCGCCATGCTAGTTGGGATTGCATATATGAGTCATTGTTTTCAATGACTTACGGGGATTCCGCTTGTGATTTGGGTGCTGCAATGGCGAACGCAGGCCGGAGGTGTCTATTTCACGAAACGACTGGGCTCGTGAGAATAGCCACCATTTGCGTCTTTGCACCGCGGCGTCTTTGCGTTGAATTCACTTCCGCCTTCAGGAGAATGGAACGCAAGGTCGCAGAGAAGCAGAGTCGCAACGAGACGGGAGGGTGTTGTCGCGTTTCGGGATTAAATGAGCCTTCCGCAGCGAGGAGGAAATTGTGCTTCCTTCCCGTGTCTCGGGTGCTGCAATGGCGAAGTCAGGAGCTCCTTCCAGGTCGTGGTCCTCCCGTGGAGTCATGGCGAAAAAAAATCCCGCCACGAGGGCGGGATAAAAAATCTATCGGGGAAACCGTACGCGCGGAGAGACCTTACTTGAGCATTTTCAACTCATAGTCCGCATTGCGAGCGTAGGCGGGATCTTTTTTCGCGTTGTTGAAGGCATCCTTGGCCTTGGCCATGTTGCCGATGTTGCGATAGGCGAGACCCATTTCAAAGTACGCGGCGCCCTTCGGGCCTTTGATCAGCTTGAGTGCTTCCTCGGCCGATTTGACGGCGGCATCATACTTGCCGTCCTTGTTGTAGGCCTGCGCGAGAATGATATGGGCCTTGTCGAATTTCGGATCATGTTCGATGGCTTTTTTCGCCATTTCGATGGCACCGCTCACATCGCCGTTCTTGATCTGATCGGCGGCACGCGCTGCCTGAGCGGCGGCGAGGCCTTTCTTGGCGGGACCGAGCGTGGGATTTTCCTTCAGGCCTTTCTCATAATTGTCGATGGCGGCCTGATAGTCGCCCTTGCCGAACTGCGATCCTGCGAGCGCGACGTAACCGGCGGCGAATTTGGGATTCAGCTTGATCGCTTCTTCGAAGGATGCGATGGACTCGTCCACCTTGCGCGCCTTCTTCTCGGCGAGTCCGCGCTGGTAGAAGTAGAACTCGTGCTTCTCGATTTTGATGGCGGCGTTGTACTTGCCGATGGCGCCTTCGAAGTCGCCTGATTTCAGCAGGGCGTTGCCTTCGTTGAAGAGTTTCTTCGCCTCGTTGTTGCTCTGCGCGAAGGCCGTGGACAACGACAGGGAAGCGAACAGGATCAGAATGAAGAGAGATTTTCCTTGCATCGTGGTTCTCCTTGCACCGAGGATCGGTGGTCGAGTGAAGCGAAGATTCGGCGAGGAACAATTCGGCTGGAATCGTGGAGTGCGGAAGGCGGGACTTGAACCCGCATGCCCTTTCGAGCGCCACCCCCTCAAGATGGTGTGTCTGCCAATTTCACCACTTCCGCGTACTCTT
>JAMIQH010000100.1:0-6001 GCA_035914695.1 Bacteroidota bacterium
GTCGAAGGTTGTCGACGTACGCCGCAGCATCCGTTCCTTTTTCAAGAAAAATGGCAATGGATGAAAGCAGTGAATCACCCCATACCGCACGGTAGAGACTATCCCCGAGTAGTACAGCGCCCTTGTCCGTGGAGTAATCGTAGTACACCGCCGCGATTGGGAATGATCGCTTGCCCAGAGGAGTTTCCACGTCGAGGCGCTGTCCCTCTTTCGCTTCGATGCCATGGCGCCAGGCGAACGGCTCGGATACGTACACCGCCCCCGCGCGGAAGTCATCGCGCATGGTGGTTGATGCAGCGCTGCGCCATTTGTAAGGACGATCCGGTGCGATATCATCCGACACAGCAACCAATTGCCAGGCGCCATAGCGCTCACTCATCATGGTAAGGGTTCGTGCAGTAGCCACGCGCGCTGTACCGATGTTGCTGCGAATCTCCTCCGCGATGGTTCTCGGTAAACCATCATCGAAACCCGCTCCGCGGAAAGGCATGCTCACGTACACATCGGCGCCGAGCGTGGAGGACAGCCACTGTGTGACGGTGACGCGAAAGCTGCCGATCATCGTGTTCACGCCGACGATGACCGCAACAGCAAGTGTCAGCGCCGCTACCGCCACGGATGCACGCGATAGGGATGCGCGGATATTGAGCGCGGCCATGGACAGTGTGAACAGGCCAAGGCGCACCGCGACGTTGCGCAGCAAGCGCACACTCAAGGCAAGCGCTGCTGGCAGGCACAGGGCCATGCCGAGCAGCATCGAAAACACCGCGAGAAAGGCAAGATCCACGCGACTTCCGGGCAGCTGCAGTACACCTATGCCCAGCGCAATCAAGCCGATCCCAACGCCCGCGATGCGCGGCAGCATTCGGACGAAGCGCCGTTCGCCTTCACTGCGCCGCATCGTCGAAACGGCGTCGCTACGCATTGCCTCACGCGCCGGCAGAATCGCGGCAAGCAAGGAAGCCGCCATACCGAGCAATCCGCCCTTCAGAAGTGTGATTGGCGCGAGCCCGCTATCTGTGGCGTTTAGCGTCATGTACAAATCGCTGATCGTCCTCGTGACCAGATGCACCGTGCCGGTACCAAGTGCGACACCGAGTATCAGGCCCAGTGTCGTGCCCACGGCGCCCAGCACCGCGCTTTCAAGGAGTACGAGCCGAAAGAGTTCGCTTCGTGTCACTCCCAGCGCACGCAAAGCGCCGAATTGCTCGCGGCGTTGCACGACGGAAAAGGAGATGGTATCGTAAATCAGGAACACGCCAACGAGCAATGCCAGTAAGCTCAGCGCGGTGAGATTGAGGGTAAACGAGTCCGTCATCGACGCCATCGCGCGCGTTCTCCCGCCGGCGGCTTCCAGGGTCAGCATGGCGGGGAGCATCGCGCGCAGTTGTGGCACGTCCTTCGCATCAAGCGTGGCTTCGATACGGGAGAGCCGGCCATGCAACCCCAACAATTCCTGCGCTGTGGCCACATCGCACAGCAGTGTTCCTGAAAGCGATTGTTCCACGATTTCATCGGACGGGCGAAGGATAGTGATCAGGGTCAGCGGGACCTGCTTGCCATTGCGCAGGGCGAAAAGAGTGTCGCCTGCTTGCGCAGCAAGTCGTCGTGATGTTTCGCCGGACATCAATACCGCACCGGGCTGCGTAAGGAACGCCGAGAGCATGTCGAATCCGCCGGCATCATCTGCGAACAGTGCTTGCCCGAGCATGGCGAAGGGGTCCACGCCAAGTAAGCGTAGAGGGATGGCGTCCACCGTGACCATGCCTTCGACCACTGGAGCAAGTGCCCCGGGGGCGCCTTGAACGCGAAGCTGCGGATACACCGAGTCGGGCAAGGTGGCCGATGTGGAGCGAATTTCGTGGGTAACCGTGCCGGAGAGACTGGCAGTGGAGCGTCGAAACGATGCCTCGGCGCTTGTATTGGCGATGTCGATGCTCACCACCAACGCGACCCCGAGGGCCACACCGAGGAGCAGGAGTGCGGTCTGGAGGCGGTGTCGTCGATGATGCCGCATTCCCAGACGGAGAAGCGCGAGATTCACGAGGGTATCCCTTGTCTTCCAGCGGAGGATTCGGCGGCTGGAAGGAGCGCTTCCTCATGGCGAATGACATCTTCCACAGTCACCTCACGCACCGTACCGTCGTGCATGTCGAGAATGCGATCCGCGTGGGGGAGGGCTTCGTGTCCATGGGTGGCCATGATCAGCGTGGAACCAAGGGAGCGATGCAACGAGAAAAGCAGATCCAGAACCGTTGCACCCGTGCGTGCATCGAGGTTGCCTGTGGGCTCGTCGGCGAGAATAAGCGACGGTTCGCCGAGCAGGGCGCGCACAATCGCCACCCGTTGCTGCTCGCCACCCGAGAGCAACTCCGGCATGGTGGACGCGCGATCGGCCAGACCCACAGCATCGAGCAAGTCCACCGCGCGTCGTCGCACTCCGGCGTCGACACGCATGTCAAGCTGTAACGGGAGGAGCACATTCTCCATGACCGAGAGTGTCGGCAGGAGATTGAAAAATTGAAACACCATCCCGATATGCCGACGACGAAACAGCGTACGCGCCTCCTCGTTGAGCCCTGAGACTTCCGTACCGTCTATGCTGATTCTCCCGCTGTCCGGCGCGTCGATGCCAGCGATGAGATTGAGCAGAGTGCTTTTCCCCGAGCCACTGCGCCCAAGCAACAGGATGCGCTCGCCGCGCGCAATGTCGAGGGAGAGTTGCTGCAGCACATGTCGTCGTGCGCCTGCTTCTTCGAAGCTCCGCGTGACGTTATCAAGAATGAGATGGGAAGAAGGTGCGTGGCTGTTCATGATGTTGGCTTGTTACGCAATGCAGGGATAACGAAGAATGCGGCGGAAGAAATTCCCGATACGGGTGAAAAATGCGGTACCGGTGCCGCAGGAATTCCCCGTACGACGCCTGTTCCTATGCGCGCGACGCTGCGAAACCGGTCTTGCGGCGATGCCGATGGGGGCGAAATTTTGACCTGGGCTGCACCGTAACACCAAACGGCTTCGTGTGTTTTTCCTTTGTACTCAACGAACCTCGGCAATTGAATTGCCATCGCCTGACAGCACATCCCCGCGGCTCCCCGCCGCGGGGATTGTTTTTACGCAGCACAGACTGTCTCAAGGCATAGCTCGGCCCGTTATAAAAAACGCGGCGCACCTGTTGAGGCGCGCCGCGTGTGAATCCACCAGTGCGATGGCTGTTGTCTCTCAGTAGCTGAATTTCCCGATTTTGGTTTTCCCACGGAAAATCCAATAGATGGCGACGGTGTAGCTCAGCACGAAGGGCATGCCGAGCAGCGCGATCCAGCGCATGATGCCGAGCGTCTTTTCGGAGGAGGCGGCGTTGTAGATGGTGAGACTCCACTCCGGATTGAGACTGGAAACGATCATATTCGGAAACAGCGCGAAACCGAAGAGAAAGGTCAGTGCGGCGATGGTGCACGACGAGGAAATGAACGCATAAAAGGGTTTGTTCAGATGAATCGCCCGTGGAATATTCGCAATCGCCAGCACATTGAGGACCACCACCACCCAGGCCCAGGGGATGTGCGTGAAGTTGCGTACAGCAGTTGGAACAGCAACCAGCGCGGCCATGGTGGTGAACATATACAGTACCAGGAACAAACCGAAGGTCGTCCACATCCAGCGGTGAATGCGTTGTTGCAGCTCTCCTTCGGTTTTCAAATACAGGTAAATGCTGCCGTGCATGGCGAAGGTGGCCACCGCGAACACGCCCACGAGCAGTGAAAAGGGATTCAGCAGTCCCAATAGGGTGGTGTAGGCCTCCTTGTCCGGACCGATGGGCAGGCCGATCATCATGTTTCCCACCGCCACACCGAACAGCAGCGTGGCCAGGGTGCTCGCGCCCGCGAAGCCGAAATCCCACATGGACCGCCACCAACGCATTTCCTGCTTGCTGCGAAATTCCATGGACACAGCCCGGAAAATCAAGGCGAAGAGCAACAGCATGAACGGCAGATAAAAGCCGGAAAACGCTGTTGCGTAGGCGTGGGGAAACGCGGCGAACATCGCGCCGCCAAAGGTCACCAGCCAGACCTCGTTGCCATCCCAGAGAGGACCGATGGAGTTCATGAACAGTCGGCGTTCGTTATCATCGCGCGAAAAGAGATGCACGATACCCACGCCGAGATCGAAGCCGTCGAGTATGGCGTAGCCCGTGAGAAGTACGCCCAGTAGTATGAACCAAAAAATGTTGAGGTCCATGTTATTTCTCCTCCTTTCCATCATCGCCACGGAGCAGCGAGGGACCGCTGTGATCGGCGAGTTTGGAGATGGTATCGAGCAGTGGCGCCCCAGTATCCGATGCCGCGGCGGTGGCGAGATGTTCCTCCGGTCCGTGTTTGATCTTGTCATTCATGATATAGAGCCACAACACGAAGAGGAAGATGTAGATGACGGTGAAGAGGATGATGGACGCCAACACCTCTTCAGCTTTCACCGTTTTTGAAAGCGCATCGCTGGTCCGCAGCAACCCGTACACAATCCAGGGTTGTCGTCCCACCTCGGCGGCGACCCATCCCGCGAAATTCGCGATATACGGTCCGATTACGGCAAACATGAACACGCGCATGAGCCAGCGCTTTTCGAACAGCGTGCCTCTCCATCGCAGCCAGGATGCGTAGAGCGTGATCGCGATGAAGAACATCCCCAGCGCCACCATCAGATGGTAGGTTTGGAACGGGATGTGAATCGGGGGATGATCCTCGGGTGGTATTTGATCAAGCCCCTTCACCGGCGTGTGAAAATCGTTATGCAGTAGAAAACTCAGCCCGCCCGGGATTCCGACTCCGAAATCCACGCGCTTTTCCTCGGGGTTTGGTATCCCGAACAAATACAGCGTCCCGGGACCCGTTTCGAAATGTCCCTCGAAGGCGGCCAGTTTCGCGGGCTGCGTCACCGACACCGTGTTCGCCTGTGTGTGCCCGGTAACAAGCGCCGCGAGTGAAGCCAGTGTGCCCACAACCAGGGCGATGGTGAAGGACTTGCGCGACAGTTCCAGGTGCCGTCCTTTCAGTATGTAATACGCGGTGATGCTCATGACGAAGAACGCACCAAGAATGAAGGCACCGATCAGCGTGTGGGTGAGGCGGTCGACACTGCTGGGGTTGAAGACCATCGCCCAGAAATCCGTGATTTCCGCGCGGGCGTCCAAGCCCTCGCCAACGATGTGAAAGCCCGCCGGCGTTTGCATCCAGGAATTCGCCACCACGATCCAGACCGCCGAGAACATCGAGCCGAGCGAGACCATGATAGTGGAAAAGAAATGCACGCGCGGGGATACGCGGTCCCAGCCGAAGACGAGAATCGCCAGGAAACCGGATTCAAGGAAAAAGGCGAATACTCCTTCGGCCGCCAGCGGCGAGCCGAACACGTCGCCCACGTAGCGCGAGTAGGTGGCCCAGTTCGTGCCAAACTGGAACTCCATGACGATACCCGATGCCACACCGAGGGCGAACACCACGGCGAAGATTTTCGTCCAGAATCGCGCGAGTATTTCGTATTGTTTGTTTTTTGTTTTGATGTACATGCCCTCGGTGATGGCCATGATCAGTCCCAGGCCGATGGACAGCGGCGGGAACAGATAATGGAACATGATGGTGAGGGCGAATTGCAGGCGGGATAGCAACAGGACATCGAGGTCCATACGTCGATCCTTTCATTCTGGTAGGTGCTTCGTATCGCGCATCCATGCGCGCTGTGTAGACGAAATCTACATAGCTCGCCGGTGTGAAACAAGGAGGAGCAGTCACCCCGCCGCCGTTCGAAATTGAGGACAGCAACGCTTCGCGTTGACGTGGAGCACCGTAGTATCCCGCGAATCCCTGATGGGATCCGCGCCTGCTTGCGCTGTACGTCCACGGGTGGTATTTTGCATTTCGTATTTCTACGAAATATGAAATGAGTGCCTGATGACAGAGATCGAAACCATCACAGAAGAGCAGCGAAAAGCCGCGCGTTATGCCCG
>JAMIQH010000101.1:0-5501 GCA_035914695.1 Bacteroidota bacterium
AATGGGACTCACGTTTCTTCTGTGGCAGGCGGCGCTCAAGCATGCGCGCAATGCCAGTTCGGTGGGATCGCTGGTCTTTCTTTCGCCCTTTCTTTCGCTGCTGGTCATCGCTCTCGTACTCGAGGAAAGCATTCTGCCCGCCACCGTGATAGGACTCGCACTCATCGTGGGCGGCATCGCCTTGCAGCAGTGGTGGGGAAAAGGGAAGGATAAGTCCTGAAAACACGCCGACGCGATTGAGTCGTCAGCGGTCGAACACGGCGTCGAGCAGGCGCTCCAGTGGGTTGCGCTCCTCGCGCGCTTGCTGCTCACGCATGGCGCGCCGTATGCGTTGCTCGCGGTACAGCCCCACGGGACCCTCGTACATGCCGCCGTGCAGAAAACCGTCGGCCACGCGCACGGCAATGACATTGTCGCCGTTCTCGCGCAAAAGACCCTCGGGCACGGAGTAGTAGCGGAGCAGCTTGTAGGAATCATCACCGAAATAATTTCCGCCGCGCCCGCGGATGCGTCCCGTGCCGCCAATGCGCCGCCCGTTGAGCCACACCTCGTCGGCGTCGTCGATGCGCCCGAGGCAGAGCACGAGTTGTTGTCCGCGCAATGCGGGGTCCAGACGGAAGCGTGTGCGGTACCAACCGAGGCCGTCATAGCCGTAGAGCCCCTGCGTTTCCCAATACGCCGGCACGAAGGCGCCGCTCCAATCACTGTCGTCGAAACGCGCATCGCTCCAGCGCGCATCATCGCCCGCGCGCAGCTTCCACGTGCCGCGCAGCGATTGATCGGGGACAGTGTAGCGCAATGACCGGTACACGCCGATCGCATCGCCGCGCAGCATGCCACCGGATAATTCCTGATCGTACACGCGTATCGCAATCACATTCTCCCCGGAGAAATTCACGTATTCGTACGGCAGGGGGTAGACGCGCTCTTCATGGTAGGCAGTGATGTAATGTGGCGGCATGGAGCCACGGAAGCCCACCATGCGTCCGTTCACGTACACCTCGTCCACATCGTCGATGAAACCAAGGCGCAGATACAGCGGCTGGTAATTCATATTCGCCGGCACGGTGAACGTCGTGCGATACCAGGCGAAGCCGTCGTAGCCGGGATACCCTTCATCCTCCCAGGAAGAGGGCACGAAGATGCGTCCCCATGCTGCATCGTCGAAGCGCGCGTTGCTGTACGCACCGTCGTCACCGAGCATGAATTTCCACTGTCCGCGTAAATCCGCCACACGCTCCCAATCCTGCGCGTGCAGGGGGGCGCATGCGCCAGAGAGGTGCAGGAAGGGAAGGACGAGCGCGAGGATATGAACGAAACGCATCATAACGGAAAACATACGGAATGCGTGACGGACTTGTGTTGCCGTTGTGTGGAAAACTGTCACGAATTGTCACGTGCGAGCAATTTATAGCCCATGCCGTGTACGGTGAGTATGATGC
The DNA here is from genome assembly GCA_035914695.1 of Bacteroidota bacterium. Classification (GTDB taxonomy): domain Bacteria; phylum Bacteroidota; class Ignavibacteria; order SZUA-365; family SZUA-365; genus JAOSJT01. The sequence goes on from JAMIQH010000101.1 coordinate 1,443, forward strand.
GGGGATGCGCGGGATCCGTTTCGATTTTTTGCCGCAGCTTGAGAATGAAATTGTCGATGGTCCGCGTGGAAATGCTCTCGTCATATCCCCAGACGTTGACCAGCAGATCATCGCGCTGCACCGTGCCGTTGCGATGCTCCCAGAGATAGCGCAGCACCTCGAACTCGCGATGCGTCATAGCCACTTCGCCCGCGGTGTCGTGCGCGGTGTAGCGCTCGAAGTCCACGGTCAACGCGCCGATGGTGACGCTGTGCGTGGCGGTGGAGGCCGTGCTTTCGGCACTGCGCCGCAGTATCGCTTTCACCCGGGCCAGCAGTTCGCGCACACTGAATGGCTTGGTCAGATAATCGTCCGCACCCAATTCGAGACCCAGCACGCGGTCGATTTCCTCGCCTTTGGCGGTGAGCATCATGATTGGCGTGCGAATGCCGCGCTCGCGCGCGCGACGGCACACGTCGAAGCCGTTGATATGCGGCATCATGACATCGAGGATAATCATATCGGCGCGCTCGGCCAGTATCAGCGCAAGTCCCTGCTCGCCATCACCCGCTTCGCTCACGCTGTGGCCCTCGAAACGCAGATTGTCCGCGAGCCCGCGGCGCATGTCCGCTTCGTCATCAATCACCAGAATGTGCGCCATGGCGCCGCTCCTTCGAATCCGTGGTATTGTGGGAAATGGGGAAACACAGAGTGAAACAGCTTCCCTCGCCGGGCGTGCTGTCCACGCGCACCTCGCCGCCATGCGCGCGCATGATGTGATCCACCAGCGCCAGGCCCAATCCGCTGCCCTTGGCGCTAGCGGTGAGGCCCTGTGACACGCGGTGGAATTTTTCAAAAATGCGCCTCTGCTCAGCGGCGGGAATGCCGATGCCTTCGTCGCGCACGGCCACGCAGACGAAGCCGCCATCGGCGAACGTACGCACTTCCACGCGCTTGCGCTCGGCGCTGTACTTCATCGCATTGTCCAGCAGATTGATCAGGGCCTCGGCCACGGCCTCTTCGTCCGCACGCACCGCAGGCACCCCGGGGGTTGCCGCGTAGTCGCAGGCGAAGCCGCGATGCTCGAGGTGAAAGGCGTACATGCTCATGACCTGGTCGACCACGGCGTTGATATCGGTATCGCGGAGATGGTATTCCTTTTTGCCCGCTTCCATGCGCGAGAAGGTGAGAATGTTGTTGATCAGCCGCGACAGGCGCTCGCTTTCCTGCACGATGATGCCGTAGTATTCACGCCGACGGGCGTCGTCCGGCACACGGTCCATCTCCAGCGTTTCGGCGAACATGCGGATCAACGCCAGCGGGGTTTTCAATTCATGCGACACATTCGACACGAAATCCGTTTTCATCGCGGCCAGGCGCATCTCGCGCCGCATGCCCACGTACACGAACAGCACGCCCGCGATGAGAAGCAGATCCACGATGCCGAGCAGCACGCCAAACCAGAGCAAGCGGTCGCGCGAACGCTCGCCGATGTCGGATCCGCGCAGACGAATGCCGATATCGTGTTCCGGCAACAGCCACAGCGGTTTCCAATGCGCCGTGCCGGCGGCCTGCGCCGGAGCGGAACTCGCCACGACGCGGCCTCCTCGTCGCTCGCGTGCGGAGAGGATGAAATCCTGTCCTTCCAACTCGCGGAACTTGGGCGTGAGTTGCTCGCGAATGAATTCCCCGGGGTCGATCAGGCACACGAGTATGGCGCCTTGCTCACCGTGTGTCGCGGCGCCGAGCAGCGCCAGCGCGGGTGCGTGGCCCGCGCGCGGCAGGGCGAGCGTTTCGATGCGAAGGTAATCCAGTGCTGCGTAAGCCCGCAGTTGTTCCAGGCGTTCGGGCCGCGCGCGGAGACTGTCGAACAGGGCTGCCATCGGCGCGGCGTCCGAGGATGTGCTGGCGGTGAGGGGACGGAGATCCGCGGAGAGTACCGCCGCGTACAGCACGGCGCGGCGTCCCGCGCGAAAGTCGTTCAGTGCCTCCATCGTGCCGGTGGCGCGCGCGTCGATACTTCCGAGACGGCGCATCCAGCTGTTCGCCACATCCCAGGCATGCTGATTGACGGAGAACAGCACCGCGTCGAGTTGACGGGTGTACAGCGCATGCAATTCGCGCTCGCCCCGCGACATGCGGTTGAGTTCGAAGGCCGTGACGAGCAGTGCCGGCAGCACCACCAGCAGCAGAAGCGCCGCGAGAAGCACGGACGGTCGACGGAGCAGCATGCGTACGCGTTGTACCATGCCCCGAATATGCCGACAAGCGGGCATTCTACAAAACGCCGCGCTTTTCGTACTTTTCCCCATCACAAGCATCGATGCACATGAAGAACACCATCACTTCGGAAGAAAGTACCCGCCTGCTGCGCGGACGTCTCGCCAGCGCGCGCGGCAAACTCACACCCTCCGATGCCGCCACGGCCACCGGGCTGCCGCTCGACACAGTGCAGGAGGCCCTGGAATCCCTGATGAACATCTACGTCTGCCGCTTGCAGGTGACGGAATCGGGGGAAATCCTCTACGATTTCGGCACATCCCTGCGACGACGCGGCGAGAAATCCTTCGCCGAGCGTCTCGCCGATCTGCGGGCCCTGCTCTGGAAGGCCTTCACCGTGGGATTCAAGATCTGGATCACGGTGATGCTCGTGGTGTACTTCACGCTGTTCGTGATCATGCTGCTCGTGTTGCTGTTCGCGAACAAGGACAGCAAGAAGGGGATCAAACTTGGTTGGATCGGTGATCTCTTCGCCGATCTGTTTTTCTTCGGTTCGCGCAACATGGCCATCGTGTACGCCACCGATGCCGCGGGGTATCGCCACAAGACCTTTCAGCAACGTATGCGCAAAGACGCCGGGCGTCTCGAACCCCGCAAGCGCCTTGTGCAATCGGTGTACGATTTTGTGTTCGGTCCGCCACGTCCCGGTTTCGATCCGCTCGGCAACGAGAAGGAAGTGGCTGCCTACCTTCGTAAACGCAAGGGCATTCTCACGCTCACCGAAATGGTGGCGCTGGCCGGACTCACCTACGACGAGGCCTCGGAGAAAATGGCCGAGTACCTGTCGCGCTTCAAGGGGCAGGCCGACATCACCGACGACGGCGTGCTCGTGGGCAATTTTGATCGCATGCTGGTGTCGGGTGATGCCGCTATGGAAGAGGGCAGCATCGAGTTGTATTGGAACGAGTACGAGGCACCGTATGAAGTCACGGGCAACACGTCCGGACGCAATGCCGCGATTATCGGCATGAACGCGTTCAATCTCCTTTTTTCCTCGGTAATGCTGTTCTCGCCCGTCGTTGGTGTGCGCATCGGCATGCAGGCGGGCGTGCTCGTCGGCGAGGGCGTGGTGCAATTGCTCCTGGGCGTCCTGCCTTTCGTGTTCTCGCTGATCTTTTTCGCTGTTCCACTGTTGCGTTCCATCGGTGTCGGCAGGAGCGAGGCCGCGCGTCGGCAGCGCAATCTGCGCCGTCGCGTCCTGCGCGTGCTCTTCGACCACGAAGGCGAGGCCCTGTCGCTCGACGCGATGCTGCGCGAGATCAACAGCGGAGGCGAGAGGGCGATGACGCTCGATGAGCTGGAGCGCATCGTCTCCCGTCTAGTGGCCGAGTATGCCGGACACAGTTCCATCGACGACAACGGCACGGTGCTCTATCGTTTCGAGCGCATCGGACACGAACTGCGCGCCTCCGAGCGGCTGCGCGAGGGCAAGGAGGTGGATCGACGTGGTGGTGACGTCATTTTCGACACCGGCCCCGTGGAGTGATTTACCAGGAAAATTGATTGCGTGATGATAGATTTTCATGGTAGTACAACTCGCGAAGCAGCAGTCAGCAGACTATATCCGGTGGGGGAAGGTGTGCCGCGGTTCACAAGGTCCAAAACCACAGTCTTACATGTTCCTTCGTCACACCCGGGAGAATGAAAATGACTCAGGGTTCCGCTATATTCGCAGCAGGCAACCGGCGATGGATCATGATCGCAAATCGGTGATACTACGAGTTCGCACCACAGTCTGATCCAGGCATCGACACTAACCCAAGACTGTTGCCTTCCTGCTAGAGGATGAGCACGCAGAGC
>JAMIQH010000102.1:0-1729 GCA_035914695.1 Bacteroidota bacterium
AAAATTCCGATTGTGATGTTCAAGGGTACACACATGTCATCGCGTTACCTTCTTCTCGGATGCGCGCTGCTCGTTATCGGTTGCGGTGGTCCCCGCGCGGCGTTGCTCAGCACGGATCAAACCTGGCGAGTGCAACCCGTTCATGGAGCCAACTCCGCATCCGACGATGTGGCTCCGACACTCACACCGCAGGGCCTGTACTTCACCTCCGACCGACCGGTCGGTGACGACGAAATGCATCGATTGTATCTGCTCCCGAACATGGACAATGGCGAGGCGGCACGGATGGTGAACGTCGAAGGGCAGGACGTCCGGGTCGGCGCGGTACACTTCACGGATCGGCAGGTGTATTTCGGTCAATGTTATCGCGACGATGGCATGGGCGACTGCGATATCTGCGTCGCCGACGCGCGACCGGGCAGCGAGTCCTTCGCACCGGTGTACGTGCTCCCGCTACCGGTGAACGACAAAGAATGGGATCATCACCCGACCATCAGTCCGGATGGGGCAACGCTACTCTTCTCCTCCGAGCGGCTCGGCGGGTTCGGTGGCGCGGATTTGTGGATGGCAATGCGCAAGGGTGATGCATGGAGCGCGCCGGTGAATATCGGCACCGTGATCAATACATCGGGCAACGAAGTATCGCCATCGTTCTCCGCCGATGGCTCGGTGCTGTACTTCGCCAGCGACGGACGCCGCGGTTTCGGGGGCTTCGATCTTTACGCCTCGGCGCGCACGCGCGAGGGGTGGGCAGCGCCGAAATTGCTGCCGGAACCTTTCAACAGCGAAGACGATGACATTTTCCTCTGCGGCGGAATCGAGGCGGACATCAGTGTGCTTGCTTCCAATCGCGAGGGAAGCCGCGGCGGGTACGACATTTTCCGCATCGATCGTCCGCCGGCACCGCCGGTTGTGCCCCGCGAGCAGACGCCCCCCACGGTGTTGCAGCTCATTACGCGCAACGCCTTCACCAACGAGCGCATTCCCGCGCACGTCACCGTGGCCGACGCCGGCAGTGATCGGACGCTGGCCGAGGGTGACGGGACGGTGGAGGTGCCCGACCCTGAAGGCCGTGCCTTTTCGGTTACCGCTCGACACAGCGGTTTCATGAATGCCGTTGTGGATCTTTCCGCGATGGATGCAGCGACAGTGGATCGGCTCGCACGCCGGGAAGGCAATCGCCGCGTGATCACGCGCGATATTCCGCTGACGCCGGTGACCGAGAAAGAACGCGTCATTTATTCCTTTCTCGTGGAATTCGATTTCGATCTCTTCAATATCCGTCCCGAGGAACAGCGCCGCCTGGATTCCGTGGCATTGCTGCTGAAGGCGTTTCCCAATTCCACGGTGGTGCTTTCGGGACACACCGATTCGGTGGGCTCGGTGGAGTACAACATCCGGCTGGGCTACAACCGCGCCACCGAGGTTTCGCGCTACGTGGCCACCTGGTTGCGCGGCAAGGATGTGACGCTGCGCAATCCCATGGAAATCCGCACCTACGGCGAAGCGCAGCCCGTGGCGGCGAATTCCACGGAGGAAGGCAGGCAACGCAATCGCCGCGTGGAAATCGCCATCATTCGCAACGAGTAATTGGAGGCGGCACGCGTCGGCGGCAAGGGGAGACGGCGCTGTGCATCGGAACCACGCACGCTTGGATGGAACGCGCTCGCATCGACCCTGTGACGCCCGCGTATGATGCGCCGTATGAGGCGGTTTCGTAACTTACATG
>JAMIQH010000103.1:0-7546 GCA_035914695.1 Bacteroidota bacterium
AGCGGCGTACCCTCGGGAAGCAGCGCGGTGAAAGCGCGCACGGCTTTGCCCTCGAACAATTCGTCGCTGCTGTCGAGACGCTCGCGCAGCGCGCTGCGGGCGCCCGCGTCGGCGGCGCGCAGAAGCTCGATCCATCCCGCGTCGACGGCGGCTTCCGCATGCAATCCATCACTGTCGAGCGCGTGCAGCACGTCGAGCAGCAGCGTGGCCGTATCGCCCAACGCATGCAGCGTGCAACGGTGGGCGGGATCGGCGCGTTGTACGCCACCGATGGTGATGAACGGACAATCGGGCAGCTCCTCGATGAAACGCTGCATGACGCTGCTCGTGGCCGCGCCACCAACATGCAGCACGAGATCGGGTCGGAGCCGCGTCCGCAGCTCGTTGTTGCGGAGAATAATATCCGCTGTGGAAATATACATGTCCCCGTCGTCGCCGAAGCGCAGATTCGACGCCGCTTCGGCCAGGACGGGAAGCTGGAAACGTTGCGTGAACAGTCGCAGCGCCGCGCGATGCGCGGTGCCGGCCATGGGCCCGGCGATGAGCAGCGGCCGACGGGCGGCGAGCAGTTCGGCGCCGATTTCGCCGACAACGTCGGGCGCGTGCCGCTCGCGGTAGCGCGTCCATGCGTGTCCCGTTGCACGTCCATGCGCGGCTTCGAAGGCGACATCGCTCCATGCGGCGGGTAGCTGATCGCGCTCGAGCACGGCCTCGCTGGGTTCGAGCGGCTTGCGAAAGGGAATGTTGAGCTGCACGGGCCCGGGATGCACCATCGTGGCGCGCGCCACGGCGTAACACACGGCTGCACGCAACGCGCGCAAAGCCGAGGCATCGGCCACGGCTTCGGGCAGTTGCGCGAAATGGCGCACGTGCCCGCCGTAGAGAGAGAGCTGGTCCATGGTCTGCGCGGCACCGCTGTCGCGCAGTTCCACCGGGCGATCGGCCGTGCATAGCAGCAACGGCACGGAGGATTGATCGGCTTCGCACACGGCGGGGAAAAAATTGGCCGCGGCCGTGCCCGAGGTGCACACGACGACCACGGGCCGATGGGCGCCTTTGGCGATGCCCAGGGCCATGAACGCCGCGTTGCGCTCGTCGATTACCGAATGGTCGCGGATATCGGGATGCGCCGCGAAAGCCAAGGCCAAAGGCGCGGATCGCGAACCCGGTGCGATCACCGCGTCGCGCACGCCACTGCGGGCCAGTTCATCCACAATGGCCGACGCCCAGAGCATGGTGAGATTGGGAGGAAGCGTACTCATTCCGCAAGATAACATTTTCCCGGCCCGCGGATGACACCGCGAGGATGATAACCGCAGTCTTTCATGTTCCTTCGTCACACCCGGGAAAATGAAAAGGGTGCGATGATAGGATTATTCGGATTCGACACGGTTTTAAAACCACGGATTTCACAGATTTCACACGGATTATCACAGATTATTCGTGGAAGTCCACAAGGATCCGAGCAGCAGACGCGGAGGAAGCAATCCAACACTCGTTGTCGAAAGTGACGCGAAACACGCGTCCATTGCCTGCGGCGGGGGTACCGGTTGCTTCCTAGCGACCGCAAACTTTACTCTTCACTCTTTACTCATCACCGCGCAGATGAGCATGATGCAGGCGACGAGACTGCGGCAAGGACGTTCGCTGAGAGAGGATCTTGGTTCGGGCTCGGAGTTGAAAACCCGCCGGGGTGGGTCGATGCGTCGTGCAACTGGCTACCGCGGCTTCGACTCCGCGCCGGAATCACGCAGTACCATGCTCGGACAAAGGTGCTCGGCGCTGCGCTCAGCCTGACGATTGGTGTCACGAACGATCCAAACCGGCGTAAGCGCTGGTGGACCGACTCAGGTCTGGGACTCGCCGTGGCGAGGTGACGATACTCGGAGGCTCCATCGCGGATTACCAATGCCCGCACCGCGCTGAGCGACGAGCCCGTGTGACGCTCCTCGCAAGCCGCACTGACTACGCTCGGGCTCGGAGACGAAGCGTTATGCACGATCCAAACCGTCTTGGGTGCTGCCTACCGTCGCAGCACGTCGAATATGGTGTGCAGCTTCAGGCGGGTTTCCTCTTCTTCGCGGGCGGGGATGCTGTCGCGCACGATGCCGGCTCCCGCCCAGGCCGTGATGTGCTGGGGCTCGATGCAGGCCGAGCGAATCGTGACGGCGGCGTCGCCATCGCCGTGTGCGTTCATCCAGCCGACGACGCCAGCGAACATGCCGCGGTCGAAGCCCTCCAACTCGCGAATGCGACGCATGGCGTCCTCGCGTGGAACCCCGGCCACGGCAGGCGTGGGATGCAAGGCGGCCACCACATCCACCAGACGACGCTGCCCGGGCATGCGTCCGCGGACACGCGTAATGAGATGGTGCAGGTGCGTGAGTGACAGCACGTCACGTTCCTCGATGTCGAGTTCGCAGCCCAGCGCGTGCAAGCTCTCCATCAGCATGCGCAGCACATGGTCGTGCTCTTCCCGCTCCTTGTCGTCGGTCAGCAGTGCGCGCCGCGCATCGGCATCGCGTGCCGCGTCCGACAGCCGCGGTGTTGTGCCCGCCACCGCCATGGTGTGCAGCACGCCATCGCGCACACGCGCGAGGCGTTCCGGCGTGAGCGACACGAAGAGATGCTCGGCATCGGGCTGCAGCGCAATGACGAAGGACTGCGCCTGACCCGCCAACCGTGGGAGCAACATGGACAGCGACAGATGCTCGCGCCACTGCTCGCGGCGCGCGAGGACGATTTTTTTCAATCCACCATCACGGAGTTCAGACACCGCGTGTTCCACGGCGTCGATGTAGCGTGCGGCGCCATCGGTCGTTGCGAAGGCGGTCGCGTGCCGGTCGGCATTCCCATCACCGGCCCGACCGGTGAGCACATGCAGGGGAAAGCGCAACACCCGCCGGGGCTGAAAGGCGAATACCCGCGGCACTCCTATCCATGGAGCATCGGCCTGGTCGCTTGGATCGAACATCGCCGCGAAACACAGCGGCACGTCTCCGTCCTCCGGTGTCAACGCGCTCAACCAATCGCGCCATTCCGCAACATTGGCGGGAGTGCTCAACGCCGTGGCACCCAGAGCGAGCATGGCATCCTCGCCCGGTGCATGCCAAAGCAGCCAGGGCGGCGGCAAGCCGCCCCGGATGAAATTTCGTAACTCCGCGTCCGGCAGCGTGGTCACCGCAGCACGACCGTGCGCACGGTGAACATGTTCGGGTTGGCGTTCACGCGCAATACCGCCGTGTACACACCGGGCAGCAACCCCGATGCGGCGACTTGCAAGGTGTGTACGCCACCCTCCACATCCTGACGCGCCACCAGACGGCCCAGCGCATCGTGGAGCAGCAGCGTACCGCGCTGTCCTTCGGGCAGGAGGCTGCGATAGCGCAGTACGCCGTGTTGCGCGAGCGAGAAGGGATTGGCATGCGCGGCCTCCAGGCGCGAAGCCGACGGAAGTGGCGCGTCGCCGGCGTCGAGCGTGGTGGCATTGCCACGAAGTTGCAGCACGAAGGTTCCGTTGAGCAAATCGTCGGAAGAAATGCTGATCTCGGCGGTCTTTGTGCCAAGCGCGTCGGGGGTGAAATGCACATCCACCAGCACGCTGTCGCCGGGCTGCACGGTGCGCGCACCCGGATCGGTGAAGGAGAACAGCGTGGCGTGCGTGCCGCCCTTGGTCCACGCGCTGATATTCAGCGGCGATGTGCCCGCGTTGCGAATGACCGCGCGGCGCGTTTTTGTGCTGTCCACATTCACCCAAGCGAAATCCAGCGGATTCTCCGCCGCGGCGATTTCCGGCGTGATGGCGCGGCCCTTCACCACGATGTGGTACAGTGGCTCCACCGGATCGTTGGTCTCAATCAGCAGGCGGGTCAGATGTTGCCCCGCGCGCAACGGTCCGTAGGTGATCTGAATGGAATCGCTGCGACCGGCGGAGAGGAAAAAGGAGGACTCCCGCGTGACCTGGAACATGGTGCTGTCGCCTCCGGTCAGCACCTCGCGCGTGACGAGCAAGGCCTGTGTGCTGCGATTGGTGATGTGAACGGACGAAGACAGGAAATTCCCCAGCTGCAACGTGCCGAAGTCCAAGGTGTCGGGCGAATGTGTCAATGCCGATGTGCCTGCTGGGATACCATTCCCCTGCAAATCGATGTAGGGTACACCGATGCCCGCATTGCTGAACACCGTGGCAATGCCGTAGGAAGGTCCGAGCTTGTTTGGCGCGAAGGCCAGTGTGAGCGTACGCGATGCGCCCGGTGCCAGCGGCGATAAATCGCCCGAAGCATAGAGGAAGCCATCCCCCAACGTGGCCACGGTGGTGAACACCATGTCCACTTCGCCGCGATTGTACACGGTGATGTTCTCCTCACGCTGCTTGTTGATGGCCACATTGCCGAAATTTAGCAGCGGCGGTTGAATGAAAATCGCCGGTGTAGGCGTGTAGCGCTGCACGACGCCGAATTGTCCCGCCAGCCACACATACCCGTCCGCGGTCACCGAAATACGCTCGTTGCCGGTGGCCGGATAATCCGTGCGGTAAAATGTCTGCCCACCGTCGCTGCTGCGCGCCACCGAGCGGCTCATCATCACGTAGCCGCGCTGCGCGTCGGTGAAGACGATGTCGTACACCACATCCAACCCCGTCAGACTCGACACGTCCAGCCAGGTCTGCCCTCCATCGGTGGTGCGCATCAGGGTCTGCTGTCCGCCGGCCCAGCCGTTGGTGGGCGAAGTGAAAGCGATGGCGAAGAGATCGTTCATTGCCGGGTTGCTCTGCTCCGACCAGCTTTGACCGCCATTCTCGGTTTTGTAAATGCGTCCGCCCGCACCGGCAATCCAGGCGACATCGGCCGACAGCGGCGCGACGGCATGGAAATCATGCGTCACTCCGGCACTCAACTCCGTCCAGGTGGCGCCGCCGTCGCTGCTGCGCGCAATGGTGCCGTGGGCGCCGGCCAGCCAGCCGTTTTGCGCGTCCACGAACTCGATGTCCTGTATCTGTCCCGCCGTCGAGAGGGTCTGGTTGCTCCATGTCACACCGGCATCGGTGGAGAGGTACATCTGACCCTGCGTGCCCGCGCCGATGAGGCGTGTTTCGGACAATGCCATCCCGTACCGGAAGCCCGGAAGACTGATCGTGTCGCTGCCCGTCCAGCTCTGTCCTCGGTCGCGTGTGAGAAAGGCCGATGCCTGTCCGAATATCCATGCCGTGCTATCGTTGAAGGCGGTGATGCCATGCAAATGCTTGCGTGTAAATGCCGTGCCGCGCTGCGTCCACTGTGCTCCCGCGTCGTCGGTGGTGAATATCGCTCCACCCACACCCAGCAGCATAGCGCGCTGCGCATCCACCGGCAGCACGCCGAGGAAGGTGTAGCGGCGCGTGGGCTCGACGGTGACGGATTCCCAACTCACGCCGCCATTCTGCGTGCGGTACACGCTGCCCGGACTGTTGCTGACTATCCATCCCGCGTCCTCGCCCGCGAAACGCACCTGCGTGAGCTGATTCACGCCGAAGGTGGTATCGCTCCAACTCTGTCCGCCGTCGGTGCTGCGCAGCACGTAGCGCGGCTGCTGCAAGGCGATGCCGTGTGTGGGTGAACTGAAATCCACGGAAATCACATCGGTGCCATACGGTGCGGCGATCTGCGTCCAAGTTGCGCCATTGTCCGAACTCCGAAGCAACACACCATTGCCACAGGCCGCCACCGCCGTCGTGGCGTCGGGGAAGGACACATCATACACCACGGTGGAAATGCCGGTGGTGAATTGTTCCCAGCTCGTGCCCCCGTCGGTGCTGCGTGAAATGGAGCCCAGACTGCCATAGCCCCACACGGAGCCATCGGGTGCGATGCGCATTTTCTGAATGGACAGACCGGTGCGCGCCAGCAGTTCCCAGGTGAAGCCGCCGTCGGTGCTGCGCAGCAAGGCGCCGTTGTTCATGGAAATCAGGCCCGTGAGCGCATCGGGAAAGACGATGCTCAAACCGAGAAACGGTGTGGGGCGAAGGGGATTGTCCTGCGACATCCAGCTCGTTCCTCCATTGCTGCTGCGCAGCAAGGCGCCATTGCCACCCACAATCCACGCATTGTTCGCGTCGCGAAATGCGGCGGCGTACAGTTCGTTGCCTTCGGGCAGCGGATTCAGCCATTGCCATTGGGCGTGCAGCGGTGTCAGGAAAAAGCACAACACAACAAACGACAGAGCAAGCGATCTCATACCACACCCCGATTGATCAGACATAGCGATGAATATAGTGAGAAATCCCCCTCGGCGCGACCCGTTTCGCCGTGACCCGCGCGGTTTCACTTGGACGGTTTTTCCACTAGATTGTCCTGAACAATCCGCGCAAAAAGAAGAGGAGTACGAAAAGATGAGCGAAGAGCTGTACAACGAATCATCCACCGTTCCCGCCGATATCGCCGAAGTCGAACCGCTGTCGATCAGTGACAAATTCATTGGCATTCTGAGTGGACCCACGGAGGTGTTCGACAATGTCCGCGCCGCGGGTTCGCGCACGTCCGACTGGCTGCTGCCCGTGGCCATCGTGGCGGTGATTTTGGCGTTGGCGACGGTGGGGCGCTTCATGATGCCGGAAATCGCGGCGAAAATGGCCGCGCAGCAGGAAGAGATGTTCCAGAAGCAGGTGGACAAGGGCGCGATGACGCAGGAGCAGGCCGATCAGGCCATGAGCCAGATGGAGTCGTTCAAAGGCATCACCATGGTGTTCGGTACGCTTGGCGCCGCCATTGGCTACATCATTGTCTTTTTCCTCCTGTGCCTGTTCTACTGGCTTATCGTGCGCTTTGCCATGGGAGGCGATGTGACCTTCGGCCTGATCATGTCGGCGGTGGGATTGACGAGCTTCATTTCCGCCATCGATCAGATCATCACGTTTTTGCTGGTGGTGCTCACGGGCAATCCCATGGCCAATCTGAGTCTGGCGCTGCTGCACGGCGGGGGTTTCGAAGACATGAGCTATCGCGCGATGATGATTGCCGCGCCGATAGCCATTTGGGCGCAGTACGTGCTCGGTGTGGGCTTCTCCCGCGTGGCCAATATCTCTCTCGTGAAAGGCCTGATTGCGTCTTTCGTGATCTGGTTGGCCTTTTCTTCCGTTGCGCTGTTCCTCGGCGCCGCCTTCGGAGGATAGTATCTTCCCGCAAGCGATGCGTGCTCGTGGCCGCACGATTAGCCCCCTCTTCAGCAATGGAGAGGGGGTTCGTTGTATTCGGGAATGGAGAAGAAAAGAAGGGGGAAAACCACAGTCTTACATGTTCCTTCGTCACACCCGGGAGGATGAAAACGGTGCAAGTGCCTTGATTACTGTCGGAGCGGATCAACAGAATTTCAAAACCACAGTCTTACATGTTCCTTCGTCACACCCGGGAGAATGAAAATGACTCAGGGTTCCGCTATATTCGCAGCAGGCAACCGGCGATGGATCATGATCGCAAATCGGTGATACTACGAGTTCGCACCACAGTCTGATCCAGGCATCGACACTAACCCAAGACTGTTGCCTTCCTGCTAGAGGATGAGCACGCAGAGC
>JAMIQH010000104.1:0-2649 GCA_035914695.1 Bacteroidota bacterium
GATTCTGGGTTTGGTACGGAAGAGAATCGACCAATTCCAGAAAGGACAGCTCTCATGATTGTTTCCATCGATCCCTCCGCCGGTTTTTGCTGGGGCGTCGTGCGCACCATCGACATAGCCGAAAGCGAATTGCGGGCCGGTAGCACGCTGGTGTCGCTTGGCGACATCATTCACAATCCGAAGGAAATCGAACGCCTCGACGCACTCGGTATGGCCACCATCGACCATGCGACACTCGAATCGCTCCCCGACGGTACCAAGGTGCTGATTCGCGCGCACGGCGAGCCGGCCTCCACCTATCGCGCCGCACGCGACCGCGGCATCGAGCTCATCGATGCGACCTGCCCCATCGTCACCAAGCTGCAGGAGCGCGTGCGCAAGTACTACGACGAGGGTTGGCAGGTCATCATTTTCGGTAAACGCGACCACGCCGAGGTCATCGGACTGCGCGGCGTGTGCAACGACGAATGCATCGTGATCAAAACGCTGGACGAGGCGCGCGCGGTGGTCGATCTGGGCCGTCGCACCGTGCTGTTCTCCCAGACCACCATGGACAAGAATGTGTTTCAGGACATCCGCGTCTATCTCCAGGAGCGCGTGAAGGAATTGCAGGTGGATACGATGGAAAACATCGCCACCGATTTTCATGCCAAGGATACGATTTGCGGGCAGGTGTCCGGACGCGAAAAGAAACTGCGGGAGTTCTCCGCGCGCAACGATGTGATGCTGTTCGTGGCGGGCAAGAAAAGCTCCAATGGCAAGGTGCTCTACGATATCGCGCGTGAGGAAAATCCGCGCACGTATTTCATCGAAGACTCCAATGATATCGATCCGCGCTGGCTCGACGGCGCCGGCAGCGTAGGCATCAGCGGGGCGACCAGCACGCCGCACTGGCTGATGAACGAAGTCAAGGAATGGGTGGAGACGCACGCTGCGACTTCCACCGAGACGAGTACTATCAAGGCCACCACCAAAACCACTATCCCCTCACCAATCGAATAATCAACGCTTCAGGCGGCGGGCGCAGGCGTGGTGGCACTGTGCGATCGTCGTCGCGAAGAGATGTTCAACACAGGAGACTTCATGTCCGAAGAAACAACCCCGAACGCAGCAGTCGCGCAGGACAGCACGATCGTCAAGACCGTCGGTACCGTGATCGAGAAAAAGGAATACGGCACCGTGGAATTCGATCAGCTGAAAGCCATGTACGAGACGACGCTGAACACTCTCAAGCAGGGAGAAATCATCACCGGTAAGATCGTGCTGATGACCAAGGATTACGTCACGATCGATATCGGCTTCAAGTCGGAAGGCATCGTCGACATCGACGAATTTTCCAATGCTTCCGAACTGAACGTCGGTGATGAGGTGGAAGTGTTCCTCGAGTCCGTCGAGAACAAGGATGGCAACATCACGCTCTCGCGCAAGCGCGCCGACTTCGTGCGTATCTGGGAACGCATTCAACGATCTTTCGACAACGAGGAAATTCTGCAGGGTCGCTGCATCCGTCGCATCAAGGGTGGTATTGTCATGGATCTGCTGGGTGTGGATGCCTTCCTCCCCGGTTCGCAGATCGACATCCGTCCCGTGCGCGATTTCGATGCCTATCTTGGCCGTTCCCTCGACGTGCGCGTGGTGAAAATCAACCAGCCCGCCGAGAACATCGTCGTCAGCCGCAAGGCCATTATCGAGGAGCAGATCGCCGGCCAGCGCAAAGCCATTCTCGACAGTCTCGAGAAGGGTCAGATCCTCGAAGGTATTGTCAAAGCCATCGCCGACTTCGGTGTGTTCATCGATCTCGGTGGCGTCGACGGCCTCGTGCATATCACCGACCTCTCGTGGGGCCGCGTGAATCATCCCACGGAAATCGTCAAGCTCGACCAGACGGTCAACGTCGTGGTGCTGGACTTCGACGAGGAGAAGCGCCGCATTTCGCTCGGCATGAAGCAGTTGCAGCCGCATCCCTGGGAAAACATCGACCAGAAGTATCCGTCGGGCACCAAGGTGCGTGGCAAGGTCGTGTCGCTCGCCGATTACGGTGCATTCATCGAAATCGAGAAGGGCATCGAGGGCCTCATCCACATTTCCGAGATGAGCTGGACACAGCACATCAAGCACCCGTCGCAGGTCGTTGCCATGGGCCAGATGGTGGATGCCGTCATCCTCAATCTCGATGTGCAGGACAAGAAGATTTCGCTCGGCATGAAGCAGCTCGAGCCGGATCCCTGGTCCAACCTCATCGCGAAGTATCCGGTGGGCTCGCAGCATACCGGCACCGTGCGCAACCTCACCAACTTCGGCGTGTTCGTGGAACTCGAGCCGGGTGTGGACGGCCTCGTGCACATCTCCGATCTGTCATGGACCAAGAAAATCCGCCATCCGGGAGAAATCGTCAAGAAGGGCGACCGCATCGACGTCGTCATTCTCGGCATCGACACCGACCAGCGCCGCATTTCCCTGGGCCACAAGCAGGTGCAGGACAATCCCTGGGAACAGTTCGCCAGCATGTACGCGGTGGGCGTGGACACCGAAGGCAAGATCGTGCGCCTGATCGAGAAGGGCGTGATCGTGGAATTGCCCGCCAGTGTGGACGGCTTCGTGCCCTCCTCGCAGCTCGCCACCAAGCAGGTGAAGAACATCCCCGAGAGC
>JAMIQH010000105.1:0-4679 GCA_035914695.1 Bacteroidota bacterium
GGCATTGCATCCGCAGCCGGGAAATCCGTACTTTATTTGTTGCATCGGCGGGTTGAGGCGTTACGCAGCGCAATGACCGAACGGGCGTTGCGTCGGCTCGACAGCCGCCTGGATACAGTCCGCCAGATGCTCGACGAACGAGCATCGGCATTGCATCGAGAAATGGAACGCCGCCTCGAACGATCCCGGCACGCGGTGCAACTCGCGCGCGAACGTCTCGGCGTGCACGATCCCGCAAAGCTGTTTCAGCGCGGAGCGGCCTTTGTCCGCTCGGGATCGGAGGTGGTGATCAGCATCGGGCAACTGCGCCCCGGCGCATTGATTCAACTACGGTTCCGCGACGGCCAAGCGGTTGCGCGGGTGGAGGAGATGGAAAAAGATGGCGGCGAAACGTCCCGATAGCGGCATCGAAGCTTCTCTCGAACGCTTGCAGCACATCGTGCGGCAACTCGATGACGAGCGTATTCCGCTCGAGGAAAGCATGAAATTGTATGAGGAAGGAATTCTCATCGTTGAATCCTGTGTTAGAGGATTGTCAGAAACGGAAACCAGGATTCAGGAACTGCGCAAGCGCTCGGACGGGGTGTTTGAACGCCTGAATTTCGAGGACGATTCCACTCACGAGTAACACGCGAGACCGTATGAGCACGCCACACACCCCGATCCTCGACACCGTCGATTCTCCCATCGACCTGCGCAAATTGGACGTCACCCAACTTCGTCCACTGTGCCAGGAAATCCGGGATTTTCTCATCGACAACATCTCGCGCACCGGCGGTCATCTGGGCGCGGGATTGGGCACGGTCGAATTGGCCGTGGCACTGCATTACGCCTTCCACACGCCCGAGGATAAAGTGCTCTGGGACGTGGGCCATCAGGCCTATCCTCACAAGATCATCACGGGGCGCAAGGATCGTTTACACACCATCCGCCAGTATCAGGGCATCAGCGGCTTTCTCAAGCGCAAGGAGAGTGTGTACGATGTGTTCGGCGCCGGGCACGCCACCACGGCGATCTCGGCCGCGCTGGGCGTGGCCGCCGCGCGTGATTACGAGGGCGAGGATTACAAGGTTGTGGCGGTGATCGGCGACGGATCCATGACAGGCGGCATGGCCTACGAAGCCATGAACAACTGTGGCGTGTTGAAGAAAAACCTGATTGTTGTGCTCAACGACAACAACATGTCCATTTCGCCCAATGTCTGGGCCATTTCGAATTATTTCAACGAAGTCGTGGCCTCACCCACGTACAATCGTTTTCGCGCCAATGTGTGGGATCTCGCCGGAAAATTCGATCAGTTCGGCGACCGTTTTCGCAAGGTGGCCGCGCGCATCGAAGGCGGCCTCAAGGCCATCGTCACCCCGGGCATGCTGTTCGAAGCACTGGGCTTCCGCTACTTCGGCCCCGTCAACGGACACAACATTGTATCGCTGGTCAAGCTCTTCCGCGAAGTGCAGGCCTGGAACGGCCCGGTGCTGGTGCATGTTGTGACGCAAAAAGGCAAGGGCTATGCTCCCGCCGAAGCGGACGGAATGAAGCTGCATGGCGTCACGCCGTTTGATAAAATCACCGGCAAATCTCCGAAATCCACCGCCACCACCCCCTCGTACACCGCCGTGTTCGGCGACGCCCTGGTGGAAATCGTGAAAAGCAATCCCAAGGTGGTGGGCATCACCGCCGCCATGTCCACCGGCACGGGACTCGACAAGTTGCAGGCCGCCGTGCCTGAAAAGTATTTCGACGTCGGCATCGCCGAGCAGCATGGCGTCACCTTCGCCGCCGGCATGGCCACGGAAGGCTATATCCCGGTGGCGGCCATTTACTCCACCTTTCTGCAACGTGCCATCGATCAGGTGATTCACGATGTGGCCCTGCAGGATTTACACGTGGTGTTCGCGCTGGATCGCGGCGGGCTGGTGGGAGCCGACGGACCCACGCATCATGGCGCCTATGATCTTTCTTACCTGCGCATGGTTCCCGGCATGGTGCTGATGGCGCCCGCCGACGAGCAGGAACTGCGTGACATGCTGTACACCGCGGTGCATCATGTGAAAGGTCCGGTGGCCTTGCGTTATCCTCGCGGCAACGCCACGGGGAAGCCATTGCGCGATGGCTTCGAATCGCTGCCTCTCGGCAAAGGTGTGGTTCTGCGTGAAGGAGAAGAGGTGGCCCTGCTTGCCATCGGCTCCATGGTGCCGCAAGCGATGAAGGCCGCCGAACTGCTGATGAACAGCGGGGTGAATGCCACGGTGGTGAACATGCGATTCGTCAAGCCGCTCGATACGGAGCTTCTTGATCGGCTCGCCGCGGGACATCGCGTGTTCGTGACCGTGGAGGACAACTCCATCGTCGGAGGATTTGGCAGTGCGGTCGCCGAGTATTACGCCGACGCGAAGCCCGGCCTGCGCGTGCACATTCACGGCATACCCGACAGCTTCGTCGACCATGGAACGCAGGAGGAACTGTACCGTGAAATCGGCCTCGATCCGCTCGGCATCGCGCGCACGGTGGGATCGCTGCTCGGCATGGAACTTCAAGCCACCATCGAACAACCGGTGTAGGAGCATGCGGGCAGGATTGCGTCTGACAACACTGATGTTCCTGACGTTGTGCGCAACGTCGGTGCGTGGCCAGTCTCAACCCTTGTCCGCCGTTGACAGCAGCCGTCAACTCGCACCGGGCGTCACCTACTCGCATAGTTACAATCGCAAGGCACGGTTGTCGGTGCACACGCTCACCGTGGATTTGCGCAATCCCTTTCTCGGCGTCCGCGTGGGGAAGGGGCTCGACCACATTTCCGGGCTCGAACGCGTACATAGCATCGCGCATCGCTACGACAGCGCCAATGCGGGCATACGCGTGCTGGGTGGCAGCAATGCGAATTTCTGGAAAGCGGGCACACTGCATCCCATGGGTCCAACCATCATTGACGGGGTACTGCTCACCGCCGACAAGTACCGCAACTGGCCGTCCATCGCCATCACCGACGATGGTACCGTGTATATCGACAGTTTTCACGTGGATGTGTCGATACGGACGCGGGTGGGAAGCATTCCCGTCTCGCAACTCAACCGTCGCCGCGACTCGACCGAAGTGGTGTTGTACACCTCGTATTTCGGCAACAACGTTCCTTTTCTCGACACGCTCGGCATTCGCGAGGCCTCGCGGGACAATGTGACCGACGATTCCGAATCGGGCATCGACTCGGTGGTGCTGGCACAACTGGATTCGGTCTGGAGCATGAGTCCGGAAAACGGCACGCTGAAACTGCAGTTCGAGTATTTGGCACCTCCGCGCGCAAACGCGGTGGTGCCCTGCCGCATCACCGCCATGGACACCTCGGTGGTGGCCATCCCCAAAAACGGCGGAGTGATTTCGTTTGGAAAAGGACAGTTCCCGCTGTTTTACTCGCTCATGGTTGGCGATCGTTTTTCGCTGCATTCGACCATCGATCCACCCATCCCCGATCCCGTGGTGCAGATGACCGGCGGCACGCCGCGACTGGTGCGCGACGGGAAGGTGAGTGTGGAATGGGTGGAAGCGGGCCTGAAGAAAGTGCGCTTCGTCAACGGAAATTACGGCCGCTCCTCCGTGGGCATCACCCGCGGCGGCGACACGCTGATTCTGGTGGTGGTGGAACCCTACAGCCGCAAGCACGCGCGCCGCGGCACCAGTCTCGAAACTCTCGCGCGATTGCTCATCGACCGCGGCGCCTGGCAGGCCATCAATCTCGATGGCGGCAGTTCCACCACCATGATGGTGGAAGGGCAGACGTACGTGCCCCTCGTCGGTAATCGTGGCAGCCGGAAAATTTCCACCGCGCTCATGATTTACGAGCGACTCGCAACCCGGCGCGGAATAGAGCCGAAGCGGGGAGGGACGGGCAAATGACGGTGGAACATCCGGTGCGGGAGCGCGACGTGCAGTACATGCGCGAATGCCTCGATCTCGCCCGGCGAGGAAAAGGCGCGGTCGAGCCCAATCCCATGGTGGGCGCGCTGCTCGTGCGCGACGGGCGCGTGGTGGGGCGTGGCTGGCATAAACGCTACGGTGGAGCACATGCCGAAGTCGAGGCCTTGCGTCAGGCGGGCGAGCGTGCACGGGGAGCAACCCTGTACGTGACGCTGGAACCGTGTAATCATTTTGGAAAAACGCCACCATGCACGCGGGCGATTCTGGAAGCCGGTGTGGACACGGTGGTGATCGGCATGCCCGATCCGAATCCCGATGTGGAGGGAAACGGCGCGGCCATGCTGCGCGCCGCCGGTGTGCGCGTGATAGAGCATGTGGAACGCGTCGCGTGCGAAGCGCTCAACGAGGTGTGGATGGTACATACCATACATCGACGTCCGTTTATCCGGCTTAAAATTGCGCAGACCCTCGATGGCTTCATCGCCGCGCAGAAAGGAGCCACGCAATGGATCACGGGCGAAGCCGCGCGCGTCGAGGTGCATCGCCAACGCGCGGAGTCGCAGGCCGTACTCATCGGCGCGGGCACCTTGCGCAAAGACAATCCCGCCCTCACTGTGCGGCATGTCGAAGGTCACAATCCGCTGCGCGTGATTCTCACCCGATCCTGGCAACTGCCGCGCGCCTCCACCGTGCTCACCGATGCGCATACCGATCGCACCGTGCTCATCACCTCGAGCCGCGCGCGGCGCAAGCACGCGGAGGAAATT
>JAMIQH010000106.1:0-20754 GCA_035914695.1 Bacteroidota bacterium
CACGAGTCCATCGTTCACTATGGCAACCACCGCTTTCGAAGAAATGGTGGCGCCGGTGATGGTCTGAATCTCATTCGGCTTCGTTGGCGGCGCGCCCTTCACCCAATCCACCTGCGGATCCACGGGCAACGCATCGAATTGCTTGCGGAAGGGATCCTCCATGATTTTCGTTCCGAGACCGGGAGTTTCCACCTGCTCGAGAATTTCGATGGAAGTGAGGGTTTTCAGATCCGTTTTCAAGCCGATCATCATCACGACCTTGCCCTGGAAACCATTGCCCGACCACGGCAGCGAGTAGCCGATGGGCTGCTTGTTCTCATCGAAGACGCGGTAAATCACGATCTTCGCATCGGCCACGGCTTCGTAGCTCTTGCCCTGCGGCTGCACGAGGAAGATGGCGCGCTCGGTTTCGGCCTGTTTGTTCTTGGCGATGAGGGGATCGGCCCAGGAGCTGACCATGGCCAGACCGCCACCCGACACGATACCGATGACGCTGAGCGTCACCAGCATGGAGATGATGGTTTTCATGCGACCTCCCCGAAGATTTTCGGACGCGTGTAGCGGTTGATCAGAGGCACGAAGGCGTTCATGAAGAGAATCGAGTACATCACGCCTTCGGGCAAACCGCCGTACACGCGGATGAGCACGATGATCAGCGAAATGCCCATGCCGTAAATCCACAACCCGAGATTGGTGACCGGCGAGGTAACGTAGTCGGTGGCCATGAACATGGCGCCGAAGAGGAAGCTGCCGGCAAACACATGAAACAGAGGATTGGGCGCGGCCGGATCGATGAGCCAGATGATGCCGCCGAAGAGCAGCACACCCACGAGCATGGAGAGCGGGATGCGCCAGTTGGCCACGCGGGTGACCAGCAGGAAGCCGCCGCCGATGAGCACGGCAATGGCCGAGGTTTCGCCCAGCGAACCGCCCACATTGCCGACAACAAGTGGCTGCATGCCAGTGAGCACGTGATCGAATTTGAATGCCGCCAGCGGCGTGGCCTTGGACACGGTGTCCACCGCGAAATGCGGCATGGTCCACGTGGTGATAGCCACGGGGAAGGCGGCCTGCAGGAAGGCGCGGCCCGCCAATGCGGGATTGAAAATGTTGTAGCCGAGTCCGCCGAATACCATTTTCCCCACTGCTATGGAGAAAATCGCGCCGAGCGCGGTAAACACGGGCGAGAAATTCGGTGGCAGCACCAAGCCAAGCAGCAGACCGGTGATAACCGCGCTGCCGTCGCGAATCGCGATGGGCTTTTTCGTCAGATACTGGATCAGCGCCTCGGTTCCCACCGCGAACAGCACCGCCGAGCCGATGACGAGCAATTGCCCGACACCGAAGAACACCACGGCCGAGATGACGCAGGGAAGAAGCGACAGAACCACGAACCACATCACCTGACGGGTTGTCCAGCGCGAATGCATGTGAGGCGACGTGGTGATCACGAGATCGCGACCGCCGCCCGCTTCTGACACTGTGACTGTTGACATACGTCCTGTTCTGCTATCGTGAAAAAAACATGTTCTCGGGAAATTGCACGCCGCCTAGGCGGTGGCGCTGCGTTTGCGTTGCATTTGTATCACCTTCTGCTTGCCGAGGCGCAGCCACTGCACGAGCGGGATATGCGCGGGGCAGGTGTAGGCGCAGCTTCCGCACTCCATGCACACGGTGATGCCGTACTCTTCGGCCTGTTCGAGCATGCCGAGCTGCGAGGTGCGCGCCAGGCGCGTGGGCTGCAAGTGCAAGGGACAGGCGTCGATGCATTTGCCACAGCGCAGGCAGGCGGTTTCCTCTTCGGCGCGGGCTTGCGCCTTGGTGAGCACCACGATGCCGGAGGTGGCCTTCATCACCGGAGCGGAAAGGTCGTGCTGGGCGACGCCCATCATGGGTCCGCCCACAATCACTTTCGCCGCATCGTCGGTGAGGCCGCCGCAGTAGGCGATGACATTGCGCAACGGCGTGCCCACGGGCACGATGAGGTTTTTCGGTGTGCGAATGCCATGGCCGGTGACGGTGAGCGCCGCGGTGAGCGAGGGCTCGCCTTTGGTCACGGCGTCGAACACCGCCACGGCGGTGCCGATATTCTGTATCACCGCGCCCAC
Source organism: Bacteroidota bacterium (assembly GCA_035914695.1). Taxonomy (GTDB): domain Bacteria; phylum Bacteroidota; class Ignavibacteria; order SZUA-365; family SZUA-365; genus JAOSJT01. The sequence continues at coordinate 2,109 of JAMIQH010000106.1, forward strand.
ATCCAGCGGCAGTTTGCCCACGGGCACTTCCCTGCCGTTCACCGCCTTGATGAGCATTTTTTCGGCGCCTTGCGGGTATTTCGTTTTCAGGGCGACGACCTCGAGTCCTTCCACACCCTGCACCGCGCGGCGCATGGCCTCGATGGCGTCGGGCTTGTTGTTTTCGATGCCAATGGCGCCTTTGCGCACGCCCAGGGCGCGCATGATCAGTTGCAGACCGCCCACGATGGCTTCGGGGCGTTCGAGCATGAAGCGATGATCGCGCGTGAGATAGGGCTCGCATTCGCAGCCGTTGAGAATGACCACTTCGATGGTCTTGCCCTCGGGCGGGCTGAGCTTGACGAAGGTCGGGAAGGCGGCGCCGCCCTGTCCGACGATGCCCGCTTCCTTGACGCGCGCGCGGATGTCGGCGGGCGACACGGTGGCGGCATCCAGCGGTGGCAGGAATTGCGGAGCGGGGGCTTCCTCGCCTTCGGCGGGAGCGGTGGGAATAATGACGAGGGCATCCTTGACAAAGCCGCTCGCGTTGCTCTCGCGTCCGATGCTCTTGACCGTGCCGTTGACGGGGCTGTGCACCGGCGCGGAGATGAAGCCGTCGGCTTCGGCCACCACTTGTCCCTTCACCACGACGGCGCGCTTCTCCACCAGGGGACGCGCTTGCTTGCCGAGATGCTGCGACAGCGGCAGGATGACCACGTCCGGATCGGGCATGATCTCGAAGGCGCAATGTTCGCTGAGTTCCTTCTGCTCTGCAGGATGAACCCCTCCGGGAAATGTTTTGAAGATCATAACGGTATTGAGAGTGATGAGAACAAGTGGGTCGGTGCATCGGCGGAGCACGTGCGGGATTCCGCATTTCGATCGCGCTCCGGCGATCGTTACAAAAATCACAATTTCCGTGATGATATCAAAACCGGAATGTCCGCAATTCGGAAGCGGCGTATCCGGGTTGGGGAATTCGCTCACGCGAAGACGCGAGGGGAATTCGCTCACGCGAAGACGCGAAGGCAATTCGCTCACGCGAAGACGCGAAGGCGCGAAGGGAATGGTAAGGCGGGGATGGCGCTGCTGCACATCAACCGGGATCCTGCTCCGCGATGCTTCCGGGCACTCGGCATGAGGTTCTCGCGAGGGGAATTCGCTCATGCGAAGGCGCGAAGGTGCGAAGGCGGGACCGCCACGCCGCAGCGTGCTCCGTATTCCGCTCCTCCTTACTCTCCACCCCTCCTTACTCTCTTCTTCACTGTATTGGCGAAGCCCTCCGGGTGCTGCGTGTCCGATGCGTAGCGACCCCCATGCTCCGTCACGCGATTTTCCGTACATTGAGGGTTTGATCGGGACGCTTGCGCGCGGCCCGGAACGTTCACGGATGAAGCGACGACCATGATCATCATGAAATTCGGCGGCACTTCGGTGGAGGATGCCGCGGCACTCGCGAACATGTGCGAAATCGTCAAGGGACGCGCCAAGCGGCAGCCCGTGGTGGTGCTGTCGGCGGCGGCGGGTATCACCAATGCCTTGATCCGCTGCGCGGAAATGGCGGCCGAGGGTCGGCGCGGCGAAGCCCAGGGCGTGCTGCGCGAGAAAATCATCGAACGGCACTATCAGATGATCATGAATCTGATTCAAGGCCTGCGCGAACAGGATTTGCTCATCCGCCAATTCAAGCAGTACGACGAGGAATTATCCAGTCTGCTCTACGGCATCTCCATCACCGGCGACCTCTCGCCGCGCGTGCTGGACTTCGTGATGTCCTATGGCGAACGCATGTCCACGAGCATTGCGGTGGTGGCCCTGCGCGAACATCGGTTGCGCGCCGAGTTGATGGACGCGCGCAAGTGCATGATCACCACCAGCGCCTTCGGCAAGGCCGAACCGATGATGGACGAAACCGCCTACGCCTGTTCGACGCACATTCTCCCCCTCGTGCGCGATGGACACGTGCCGGTGCTGCAGGGCTTCATCGGCGCGGATGTGCACGGCGTGACGACCACGCTGGGTCGCGGCGGCTCGGACTACTCGGCGGCCATTTTCGGCGCGGTGATGCAGGCCGAGGACATTGAAATCTGGACCGATGTGGATGGTATTCTCTCGGCCGACCCGAACGTGGTGCCGGGTGCCCTGCGCATCCGCGAGATGTCGTTTCAGGAAGCGGCGGAGCTTGCCTACTTCGGCGCCAAGGTGCTGCACCCGAGCACGTTGCTTCCGGCAGTGGAAAAGGATATTCCCGTCCACATTCTCAATTCGCGGCGTCCCCGCGCCGACGGCACGCTGATCCGGCGGCAGGTGCCTCCTTCGCGCATGGCGGTGAAATCCATTTCCTACAAGCGCGGCATCACCATACTCAACATCAGTTCCACGCGCATGCTGGGCAGCTACGGCTTCATGAAGAAGATCTTCGACATTTTCGCCGAATGCCACACCTCGGTGGACCTCGTCACCACCTCCGAGGTCAGCGTGTCGCTGAGCATCGAATCCACGCCGGCCCTGGACAAGCTGATAGCGCGTCTGGGCGAATTCGGCCAGATTTCCGTGCGCAAGAACAAGGCCATCATCTGTTTGGTGGGCGAGCGTCTGCGTTCGGAAGCGGGCATCGCGGGCCGGGTGTTCAGTCGTCTCCACGACATTCCCATCGACATGATCAGCCACGGCGCCTCGGAGATCAATCTCACCATGGTGATCGACAACGAGCATGTGCCCGAGGCGGTGACGGAATTGCACGCGGAGTTTTTCTCCTCGATATCCGAACCGGGCATTTTCGAATAGCGTCGCCCGCGTATTTGATACGACGCCGGCCTTTTCTATTTTTTTTTGCCGATTGACGGCCAGACCCTCGAATTTCAAGGACGCACCATGACCTTCGCCGAAGGAATTTCCCGGCGCGACGGCGCGCTGTACTGCGCCGATGTCGCACTCTCCACCATCGCCGCCGACGTGGGCACTCCCACCTTCGTGTACAATTTGGATGCGGTGCGCGCGCGCTACCGCGAGCATGTTGCCGCCTTTGCGGGTCTGCGGCACCGCGTGTGCTACGCGGTGAAAGCCAATGGCTCGCTGGCGCTGTTGCACGCACTCGCGGGCGAGGGCTGTGGTTTCGATGCGAATTCCGCGGGCGAACTAGCGCGCTGCCTCCGCGCCGGCGCCGATCCCGCCTTGATCACCATGACCGGTGTGGGCAAATCGCGCCGCGATATCGAGGCGGCCTTCGATGCGGGCGTGCTGCGTTTCAACATCGAATCGGCCAGCGAATGCCGCATGATTTCGGATATCGCCGAGCGTCGCGGCGTCTGTGCCGAGGTGCTGTTGCGCCTGAATCCCGATGTGGAAACCGACACGCATCCCTACATTTCCACAGGCGAAGCGGCGCATAAATTCGGACTCGGCGCGGCGGATATTCACGCGCTCGCCTCGCAGGCCGCGTGGCTGCCCGGTTTGCGTATCGCCGGAATCTCCTTCCACCTCGGTTCGCAAATCCTTGCTGCCGAGCCCTACGTGCAGGCGCTGCAACTTCTCCTGCATGTATTCGACAGCATCACGCCACTGCTGGCCGACGCGCCGACGGTAATCGACATCGGTGGCGGTTTCGGCGTGGCCTACGAGGAGGATCAGACAGCGTTTCCACTCCCACTGCTTGCGCAGGCGCTGCGCGAGGTGCTGGGTGATCGCGCCTCGTCCGTCGAAGTGATCACCGAGCCCGGACGCTCGATTGTGGCCAACGCCGGCGTGCTGCTATCCACCGTGGAACATATCAAGCCCTCCCCTTCCGGCACCTTTCTCATCATCGATGCGGGAATGAACGATCTGCTGCGGCCCGCGCTGTACGGCGCCTTGCACCGCATCGTTCCCTTGCGGGAATATGAGTACGACGAGCAACTCACGTATGAAGTCGTGGGACCGGTGTGCGAGACGGGCGACACGTTCGCGCGTCGCTACCCGCTCCCCATCGCTGTGGAACAGGGCGACGTAGTGGCGGTGCTTTCGGCGGGGGCGTACGCGTCGAGCATGAGTTCCACCTACAACTCCCGTCCCCTCGCCGCCGAGGTCGTGGTCAGCGGTAATCGTTGGACGATCTCGCGCGAACGTCAGAGCATCGAATCGATGCTGCAGCTGGAGCGCATCCCCGACGGCATGTGACGGGGAATACGGATGCATTGATCCGAACATCCTTCCGCGCAGGCGATGTGGCTACGGATCTACGTGCATGAGGTGTATGCCGAGCGGTGCGACTGTTACAGCGCCACCATCACGTTCACGGAAAGTGAAAAACCCGAAACGGACCATTCGGATTCCGAGCGAAGATCGGAAAGCGGAATGGAATAGAGCAGATCGGGATTGAGCACGAAGCGCTCGCCGGCCGAGATCAGCGCACCCGCTCCGACGCGCAGTGAAAGGTAAGTCGACATCTCGTCGAATTCCCCGCGATGCAGTTCCCTCGACACACCACCATGCACATAGCGCACGCCGGGAGGACCCGCAATGGTTTCTCTGAGCGTGTACTCCTTGGCGAGCGGCAGGTGCAGGGCTGGACCGGCACCGAGATACAGGCCCGTGCCCGCCAATTCGAACAACACCCGCGTCTCCACGGTAGCCATGGAGATGCTCGCCTCCAGACGTTCATCCAGGTCAGCGAGTTCGGGTACATCGCCCGCACCGAGAATGGGATATGTGAGTCGCACCTCGTCGAAATCCGCCGGAGCCGCTTCCCAACCCAAACCCACACGCAAACGCAGCGCGGGAGCGAGCCGTAGCAGCACTGCGGCCTGCGCCGTGAGTCCTGTACCATTGGCCGCGCCGAAGGAGCAGCAGTCGTAGCGTCCGTCGCCAATCCGCACCGTGCCTTCATGCCAGGAAAACAGCGCTCCGACTCCGCCGCCAAGCAACAGCGGCGCATCCGAGGGCTGTGGCTGTGCCGTTGCGATTGTCGTCGCGCAGAACAGCAGCACTATCACCGCGGTATGTTTCATCGCTTTCTCACTATTTGCTGAGAATGAATCGAATGGACTGCACGCTTCCCTCGCAGTGAAGCACGCACAGATACACTCCGCTCGGCAACGAGGCGGCCTCGAATAGCCGATGATGCTCGCCCGCGGCAAGTGGACCATTGTGCAATTCCGCCACCTCCATGCCCATGGCATTGTGTACCACGAGACGCACGACAGCATCGCGCGCCAAAGCAAAGCGCACTATGGTTCGATCGGTGAATGGATTGGGTGCCACGCTGAGGAACTTCGCGAGGCGGCGCTCGGATGTATCAAGTAAGCGCAGCCCGAGATAACACAGACTATCCAAAGCGAAGCTGCCGTACACCGCTACACCGGCGCGGGGCGATCCGTTGTTGAAGCGGATATCGGTCACGCGCACATCGGAATGAAACCAATCGCCAAACAGCACCAGGAAAGGCAGGCGCAAGAGCACGCTGTCCTGCACGGGGTTGATCAACGGACGCGTGCCGGTGATGGTGTAGTGCGCTATTGCATGGACGTCGGTCATCATCAGCGTCATAGACACACGATCCGGCGTCATGCCCCCGGCGAGGGAGTTCTCCAGAGATTCCGACGGTGGAAGCGGGTACAGCATGGTTTTATCGCAAAACACTTCCACCTCGAAAGTAGTCACGTTGTACTGCTCGGGAATATCGCCATACAAGCGCACGGGGATGTGCACCACCGAACCCGGCTTTCCGCGCCAGTTGCCGCGAATACCCACCATCACGCTGTCCACCCCCAACGCCTCGATGCGTAGGCGCGCAGTGTCCTCGGGGCAGCTCTCATACACAATCAGCACATCGCCTTGCAGCGGACCGATCATTGTCGGCTCGAAACAGAGGTCCACCTCCGCACTGCCACCCGGTGCAATATCGCCGGGCAGTTGCACAGGAACGCTTTGGTTGGGATTGACAATGGCGCGCACGCGAAGCGGCGCATCACCGAGGTTGCGCAAGGTCAGCGGCAGACAGCGCTCGCCGCCCACACGCACCTCGCCGAAGTCCAGCGACGCGGGCTGGAGCGAGAGCATTGGCGCTGTGCCCTGCCCTCGCAGGACGATGCGCCGTTCGTTCACGCGCAAGCCGCGGTAGAGGTGTTCGTGCAACTCGCGGGACTGCTGGGCCATGGACTGGTATTCCGCGTAATTCCACAGCGTCCCCGCATGGGCCTGCAACACGTCCGCACCCGACGGCGCGGCAAGCAGATGCATCATGCGCACACCGGCGTCGCGCGCGTGTTGCCCGAGCGCGGCGGCATCCATCGCTTGTGTGGAGGACACATCACTGGCGAGCAACAACAGCGATCGATCGCCGCCGAGCAATGCGGCGGAGTCCACGGCCATGCGCAGCGCAGCCGGGAGATCGGCGGGATTACCCGCGAACTCGCGCGAGGGTTCTCCGCCACGCACGATCACGCCCGCACGCCGCTCCTGCACAAAGCGCAGCCCCTGTGCGTCGACATCGTAGACCAGCACTCTGTCCGCCACGCCATCGAGATTCAGGATCAACGCATCCATTGCCGCCAGCGAAGCATCGCCAGCGGTGATGCCGTCGGGCAGCATGCGATTCATGGACGCGTCGCGCGCGAGCAGCAGCACCACGCCATATTCCTGACGATCGAGGAATTCCACACCGAGCGTGTCGCTGTCCACACGACTTCCATCCGGAGTGTAGCAGATTTCAAGTTCGTCGAAGGCGCCGGCGGGAATCCACAGCGAATCCTCGGGCCGCACCGAAAACGGCGGACGCGGTGGTCGTGTGATGCGCAGCAGGGAAGACAGTCCACCGGGATTATCGAAACGCAGCTCTTCGCAATGCGTGCTGTTGCATTGTACTCGTCCGAGGTCCAATGCCGTGTCGGAGGCCAGCGTGCCGGGCATGTTCCAACGCTCGTCCCGCTTCTCCACGCCCCGGCCATCAAGGGGAATGCGTACCGTCGGTTGCATGCACCCATTGTGCGCCAGGAGGAGCGTGTCGCTGGCAGTCCCATGCCGGGCGGGTTGGAAGCCCACGCACACTTCCAGCGAATCGCCGGGCTGTATCACCAGCGTGTCGGCGAGGATGCCATTCGCCCCCGGTAGTTGCGTGCAGTCGAAGTAGAATGGCGGGCGCAGTCCCGTCGCCGTGGGGATGCGCAGCGCGGCGTTGCCGTAATTGCGCAGCATGACACGCCGCAGCACCGCCTTGCCGGTGTCGTTCGAGCCGAAGTCCAGCGCCTCCGGTGCCACCGCCACCAACGGCGTCACCGCATGTCCCACGAGAGTGAATTCGGAGCGGACGCGACCAAGCAGCGAGGCATCGATGTCGCGCAGTGTGAGAATCAGGTCGTACAAATCCTTTGATCGATGGTAGCGCCCTCCGCTGCCCTGTGCCACGAGCGCAAGTGCGCTGCTGTCGGCTGCCCCCAGTTGCAGCACATGCACACGTACGCCTGCGGCGGCGGCCAGCGCGGCGACCTGTTCGGGTGTGACCGTACCGCACGCCGCTCCCGCATCCACGCCGGCGGTGAACAGCACGATACTGCGATCCTCGTCCTCGGCGGCGACCAGCGGGATGCTCTGCTGCAGCGCCGAGAACACGCAGGAGCGCGACGCCTTCCGCACCGTGTCCGAAAGCGCTGCGCGCATCGTCGCGCGATCGCTGCTAAAAGGCGATACGCGCAGCGTATCGCGCCCGGTAAAGCGCAGCACGGCGGCCCTGTCGGGCGCGGCCCCACCGAGCAGCAATCCATCCAGGTAATCAGTGGCACCGGCCACCGCCGCGGTCAGACGCGAAACGCCGGGCAGAAAATCCATGCCCATGCTCTGCCCCTCATCGAACAGCAACGCCACATGCTGCCGTGGACGTTGATCGGCTTCGAAGCCCAGGCGCAGCGTGTCGTGCGCGGGAGCGATCACGGGCCGATAGCACACGGTGATGGCGCGCGTGTCGCCCGGGGCGATGGTGAACGGCGTGGCGACGCTTCCATAAAACGGCGGCGCCGGCACGTCCACATCGTGAACGGTGAGCAGCGTGTCGCCGGTGTTGCGCAGCAGCAGTTCGAAGCATTCGCTCGTCCCGCACATCGTGGTGTCGATACTGCCCAACTCCGCGCTGAGTGCCGGGAATTTTCGTAATTCGCGCGGGAGCAGGAAGCTCGAAGCCTCGACGCGAATCGTGTCCGCGAACACTTCACAGGGCGAGGACAGGAAGGTGATCGGCTGCGTGTAATCCGTGGGCACGGTGGGCGAGAAACACAGCAACGCGGGCACGGTTTGATATGGGAGAATGACATCCGGAATCAAATCCACGATGGCGTACGGCGGCTTGAACAAGGCGCGCACGGAATCCGCGCTCAACGGGAGATTGCCGCCATTGCGCACGGTAATGGGCAGACAGCGCGTCTGCCCCACCTGCACGCTGTCGAAGTCCAGTGCATGCGGTTCGATCTCGATGCGATGTCCCACCGCGCTGCCGGCGGAGGAAAAATCCAGCACATTGTTTTTGCTCAACTCCGTGGCGATTTGCCGATAAATCGACAGCAAGTCGACGGACGTCGTTGCATTGAAATACTCGCCTCCAGTGGCCTGCGCGATCTGTGCGAGCGCGGAGTGATCCACCGTTCCAATGCTGATCGTGTAGATGCGCGTGTTGTACTGTTTCGCCTTGTTGATCACCAGCTCCACCGTTGCCGGACCGCAGGTCACGGGTCCGCTGTCGTCGCCATCGGTGAGCACCACGATGAAGCGCGCCTTGGATTGCGTGCGCAGCGAATCGATCACGCGCGACACGGCATCGTAGGTGCACGTGGCGGTGCCGGTTACCACCGCGGGTATGGCCGCACGCAGTAGCGCCGTGTCCTTTGTGAATGGTTGTATGCGCTTGAAATTTTCGTCGATGTCGAAGGTGTACACCGCCGCATCGTCCTCGATGCCGAGCGTGTCGAGCAAATAGCCCACGAATTCCCTTCCCGCCAGATTCGTCGCTTCGATGCGCTGCTTGCCGTCGGGCATGCGCAGTATCATGCTGAAACTCACATCGAAGAGCATGCCGATGGACATGGACACGCGGGAATCGGCGCGCAGCTTGACAAGTTGCGAATCCTTGCCCCAGGTGAGCGGCGTGTAGCAGTAATCGAAGCTGCGTGACTCTCCCGGTTGCAGTGTGAACGGCGTATCCACACGCGCGTAAAACGGCCGCTGAATCTTGTCGAGATTGTGTACCACCAGTGCCGTGTCGCCGATGTTGGTGAAGGTGACGGGCTGGCACCAGCGCACGCGGCACAGGGCCGAATCGAAGCGCAAGGGATTCGGTGTGATGCGCAACACCGGGCCCACGGCCTTTTGCGCAACACTGTTGGATGGTGCGCACAGTACGACGGTGATAATGAGGAGCAGCGAAAATCCGGGAATGGATCGCAGGCGCATGTGTCCTCCACAGCACTCGAACGTTGAGAGGCGATAACTCGACAGCAACATCGGGAATTCATCGGAAAAGGGCAAGCGCTTCCGATTCCCTGTCGCGGAGGACAGCTGCGCTACAGAAGCATCAGCGGGACGTGCAGTACAGCCCACACACCATAGCGCCACGCGGCGTCGCGCCGCACACGGTCGGACAGCACCGCAACGTACACTCCCTTGGCAATGGTGTTGCTCATCATCGCTAGCAGCACGGGAACAAGCACGGAGTATTGCCCGGTCTGTTCGCGCACCACGGAGAGAATGAAGGGGTCGATGTCCACCACCCCCACGACGAGTGCGAGCAAGGTGAGTCCCGCTCCGCCGAACATCTCGCGCACCAAGGTGGTGAGCACGAGCAACAAGGCAAAGAGCGTCGCGAACAGCAGGGCGGGACGCAGTTCGAAAGGATTGGAGAGTGTCGCAACATGGGAATCGTCACCCACGGCAGGCGACGACTGCCGATGCAGCGAAAGCAGCACACCCGCGACCGCGAGCAGCAGGCACGGCAGCCACAGCACGCTCGCCCACGCCGGAGCGACGATCCAGATCAGAATAAGAATACGCACGTACATCACCGCGCTTGCGAGCATGGCCATTTGCAGGGCGGGCACGGCGTGCTCGGGCGAGCGCTGCGCAAGGCGTCCGGCGGCAACACTCACGGCGGTGCTTGACACTATACCGCCCAGTACCCCGCTCAGCCACATCCCCACGCGTCCGCCGAGTTTTTTCGTGAGCACATAGCCGAAGAAGCCGATGGACGACACCATAATCACCACCTGCCAGATGCGCACGGGGTTCAGGCCGAAGCGCGTGTACGCGCGGTCGGGCAGCGCCGGCAGGATGATGGCGGTGATGACGAGGAATTTCAGCACGGCAAGAAATTCCGCCTTGTCGAGTCGCTCGACAAAACGCTCCAGCTCCCCTTTTTCCGATAACAACACCGTGCAGACCACAGCCAGCGTGATCGGCACCCACACATCGGTGAGCAGGGCCAATGCTCCCACCACGAAGGTGAGCAGCGCGGCGATTTCGCTGGTCCAGCCCACACGGCCTTCGCGCAGCTTGGCCAGATAGCCGGTGATGGCCACCGCGGCCAGCGACAGCATGCCCACGGGCAACGCGAGTTCGAGTCCCACGCGATACATCCACGCGCAGGCGAAACCGTACAGCGACACGATGGTGTACGTGCGCACGCCGGCAAACACCTTGCCGCTTTTCCTGTCGGCACCCGAGCTTTCGCGCTCGAGTCCCACGAGCAAGCCCAAACCCAGCGCCACAAGGAAGCGCAGTTCCTGTGTCCATTCAATGCCGCCCATCACGGCCTCCGAGCGTACGGTTTACTCGAGCAGGGCACGCACGCGGGCCAATTCTTTTTCGGCTTGCGCGCGGAAGCGTGCGTCCACACCCGGGGTGTTGATGATTTTCTGATACATTTCGATGGCGAGCTGCGGACGATTGAGCTTTTCATAGGATTGACCCGCCATGTAGTACGAACTCGCCGACCAGTCGATTTCGGTTTTTCCCACCACCAGATAGGGGACTTTCAGAAATTCGAGCGCGGCCTGGTTGAAGTCGTTCTTGTAGTAATAATTCTCGCCGATGTAGTAGCGAATTTCCGCCTGATCATCGGGCGAGGCCTCGGCGAGCAGTCCTTCCAAATGCGTGATGGACTGATCGAAATAGCGCAGCTGATAGTAGTACACGCCAAGGTTCACGCGTTTGCGGAAGGCGGTGTTGTCGGAGGGATAGGCCTCCAAAAAGCGCTTGGTCATCTCGGCAGCGGCATCGGCGAGGTTGAGTTCTTCGTAGCAGCGGATCAAACCATTGAGCGCCTCCTTGAGCATGGCTTCGGGAATCGTTCCCGCATCCACCACACTTTTAAAGGTGATCGCAGCGTCCTGATATTTCTCCGCACGCATGTGCATGCGGCCGATGGACATGAGCGACTCCAGCGCGCCTTCCGACCCCGGATACTTTTTCGTGGTGCTTTCGAATTGCTCCAGCGCATCGGCATTTTTACTCTGCGCCTCGAGACAGCGGCCATTCCAGTACATGCCGAGCGATGCGAGAGCGGGAGCGTCGCTGTCCTCCACGTCATCGAACAGATCCGCCGCATTGCGATAATCATTCTGACGGAAATACAGCTTCCCTTTCTCCAGAGAGAATTCATCGGCCGCGATGGCGGCGTCTTTGAATTCGGCGAGGAAATCCTCAGCGGCCTTGTCGGCTTCGGCCAGTTTGCCCGCGCGGTACAGCGCCACAACAATGCGCGCACGCGCGTACTGCTTTTCCACCGGGGTGGCGGTGGCGGAGCGTTCCATGCGCTGATATTGCGCGATGGCGGCGTCGAAGCGTCCGTTTTCCAGCAGCAGATCGGCCGCATCGCGCAGGGCTTCGCCGCCGCTGCGGAGATTGGCCGACTGCTGGAGATAGGAACTCGCGAGATCGATTTTCCCTTCGTCCTTGTACATCTGCCCGAGCGCGTAATACACCTCGGCCACGTGGCGACCGTCGGGATGCGTTTCGAGATAGCCGAGCAGCACCTGTCGAGCCGCGCCGCGCTCGCGGGCCAGCGCCAGCGTTTGCGCGTGATTGAACAGATAATCATCGCCCAATTCCACGGGCAGGAAGGGATTGTCCTGTACATCGCGAAGATAGCGCGTGCTGCGGGTGACGGCTTCGCGGATTTCGCCCGCGCTGAGCAGCGCGCGGATTTCGGCCATGCGCGCACTGTCGGCGAGACTGCTGTAGGGGAAGCGGGAAGCGAGACGGCGGAAGATCTCCACCGCGTCGGCGTAGCGGCCGACGCGGTCGAGCAGTTGTCCGCGCAGCAACAGGGCGGCGGCTGCGCCGCGACTCTCGGGTGCCTGCGTTTCGACCATGGCGAGATCGCGCAGCGCTTCATCGAAGCGGCGATTCGACGCACGCACACGGGCGCGTCCGTACCAGGCATCGGCACCTGCGAGCGATGCGCCCGCGGTTTCGATCACCGCGGTGTATTCCTTTTCCGCTTCGTCCGCTCGTCCGATGGCGGCAAGCGCATCGGCCGAAGCAATGCGTGCGCTCTCGCGATGCGTGGCGGGCTGCAGGGCGAGGAAGCGCGAAGCGGCGGTGAGCACATCGGGTGCCGTTGCGCCCGTGCGTTCCAATGCAAACAAGGCCCAGCCCAATTCATCGCGCTGCGCTCCCGAAGGATGTGCGGCGAAATAGCGCTCACTGCGTTGACGCGCTTCGGTTGCGTTGCCGCCAGCCGCCTGCGCCTTGCGTATGGCGGCCATGGCCGTGCCGAAGGCCGCCGCCTCGGCATCGGCACCCGACACGCCCTTGGCGAGCGCATCGTCGAAGGCCTGGCCGGCGAGATCGTATTTCTTGAGATCATTCAGATACAATTGTCCGAGAAGCAGCAGCACACGCGCGTCGGACTGCTGCTGCAGAGCCGCGATGGCGGTGGTGAGGCGGTCGATGGTGGCATTACCCGTGACATTGTCCACATCCAGCACCGAAATGCGGGCGACGGCCGCGTCGAGATTGTCGGAGGCGGGATACTGCACCACGAGTTGCGTGTAGGCCTCGGCGGCTTGCGCCACGCGGCCTTGTGCTTCGAGCGCGCGGGCGCGGGCGAATTGCGCATCGTCGGCCACCCGCGTTATACCGAAGCGCTCCACCACGGAGGCATAGAGCCCGATGGCCTCGGAGTAGTTGCGGAATTCGCGCTCGTTGATTTCGGCGATGCGGAGCAGCGCGAATGGCGCACCCGCATCGGCGGGGAACTGCTGCACATAGCGCCGATACCAGGATACCGCCGCCGCGTTGGAGCGGCCTTCGCGGGCGATGTCGCCAAGTTCGGCCAACACCGCGCGCCGATCCACATTGACCAGCGTGTCGGCGAACAGGCGCTCGAGCCAGGACTGCGCGGCGGTGAAATTCCCCGCCTTGCGCGCCGTGGCGGCGGCTTTGCGCACGACTGCCGGCTCGATATTCTCCCACGGCACGAGTTTGAACAGCGATTCATAGGACTGCAAGGCGCCGGCGTTGTCGCTTTTGCCCTGTTGCGCGGCTGCGAGACCGACGAAGGCGCGCACGCGCAGTTCCTGCGGCGCGGTGGCATTGTCGGCGGATGCGCGGTAGTTGGCCATTGCCGCGTCGTAATCGCGGAAGCCGAGTTGCACATCGCCGAGCAACACCTGCGCTTCCACCGCCGCGGCGGATTTCGGATACAGACTGATGGTTTCCTTCAGCCGCGCCTCGGCCTCGGTGCGATTGCCGAGCGCGCTATGCGCCTCGCCGATGGCCGCCAGCGTGCGCGCGCGCAGTTCCTGCGAGGTGGTTTCGGTCTGCAGGCGACGGAATTCCCGCAACGCCCGCTCGGGATCGCCCATGGCCAGATACAACCGGCCCAATTCGAATTGCGCCTCGCCCCGCACCGCGGCCAGGGGGTATTCCAGAAGAATGGCGTTGAGTACGGTGCGCGCGTTTTCGGTGTCGTCCACTTTCAGAAAGTAGCGGCTGGCCATGAGCAGGGCTTCGGGAGCGCGGGCGCTGCGCGGATGAAAGCTCTTCAGTTTGGCAAAGGCCTGCCCCGCTTCGGAATAATTGTGCTCCGCCGCGTACACTTCGCCCAAATTCCACCACGCATCGGGTGCTTTCGGATGATCCTGATACCGCAGCGCGAAATCCTGCAGCGTGCTTTTGGCCGCGCCGTAATTGCGCGATTGTTTCTGCAGCAATCCCAGATACAGCCGCGCTTCAATGGCGCTGGCCGTGTTCGGGAAGCGGTTGATGAAGGAGGAGAACTGCTCTTCGGCCTGCGCGTACAATCCGTCGTTGTACAAGCGCACCGCCAGCTTGAACTCCGCGGCCTCGCGTGTGTCCTGCGCGTTGAGCACGCCGCTTCCCATCATCATAACAACCATCGCCACCAACACTGCAACGTATCGAGTCATGCGTATTCCCGAATTCATGGTACTGGACATTCATCAAAGTTATCGAAAGCCCCTCCCAAGGGCAAGGTGAATCCGCGGCTCCGGACAAGACACTGAGCTTCGCGAACACGGTGAAGAATGAGAGTAATGAGGAGAGGAGGGTAAGGAGGAATTGGTCGTGGGTGACGCGTCTCTGCGCCTTTGCGTGGGCTGGTCCCTGCGCTTATGAGTTATGCGTCCTTGCGCCTTGGCGTTATGCTGGGCGGCCGCAATTTCAGTGAAACGCTCCCCCATCCCCTTCTCCGTGCGCTCTGCGACCTCCGCGACCTCAGCGCCACAATCGGGAGTGACCCAACGTGAGTGAAACGCTCCCCCATCCCCTCCTCCGTGCGCTCTGCGACCTCCGCGACCTCAGCGCCACAATCGGGAGTGACCCAACGTGAGTGAAACGCTCCCCCGTCCCCTCCTCCGTGCGCTCTGCGACCTCCGCGACCTCAGCGCCACAATCGGGAGTGACCCAACGTGCAGGAATGACCGTCTCCCGCTTGTGCACACCGACGTCGTTTTTCACCCCCGCCGCTGCGCGGCATCCTCGAACACCACATCCACGTGCAGCACCCCGGACACGCGTTTCATCTCCACTACACGGATGCCCCACTCGGCAACGAGCCATGTGTTGATGTTCAGATGTAATTCCTTCCCGTTGAGTGTACACACCTCTCCGAGACGGGGCAACACGCGGTCGAGCAGCATACGGACAACGCTATTGCCGTCGTGCTTGAACACAAGGGTGTTCTCTTCGAAGCGATCCACACAGAGATGCACCGCGAGCGCCGGCACAAGGCGGCTGTATTTGACGGTCACAACAATGCAATCATTCTCCGCGCCGATGCTGCGGATTTCCTCGGGCAGGCCCGTGCGCAAGAGCAGGGCAACGGCCTCGTTCAATGTCAGGGAAAGATGCGCCATAATTTCTCCATGGATCGGCAATACGATGAGAAGACCGTGGCTACCGGAGCCACTGCCATGGTACTCGACCGAACAGCGTCCATGGTCAGTCGGTAGGGG
The DNA here is from genome assembly GCA_035914695.1 of Bacteroidota bacterium. Lineage (GTDB taxonomy): Bacteria > Bacteroidota > Ignavibacteria > SZUA-365 > SZUA-365 > JAOSJT01. Next base: position 17,522 of record JAMIQH010000106.1, read on the forward strand.
GATTCCGTCGCAACGAGCTCAGCCGACGGTTCCGCCGTGCGTACTTGCGCCGCACCGTCACTGCCCCGCTCCGCGCCAGCGGATGCAGGAAGCATGCCTTTCGATTGTCAGGCACGCGCGGCTGTGATTTGACCCACCGCCGAAAGCACCTCCGTGGAAGTCCGGCAGGCCGGCGGGTGATCGTTTCTCTCTATAAGTATTAGCGCAAGACTCTGTGTTTGCTGAAAATTTCTGCCACTTTTTTCAGAAAAATTTTCACCGATCAGCGACGGATGATGCTGCGCATCCACCGCGCGGTGCCCGCGTTGATGTCCAGCACGTACACTCCCGCCGCGAAACCGTGCAGTCGAACGATCTCGCGGAAGGCGACAACAGGAACGGGTGAGGCGACGCGCAAGACTTCCTGGCCCAGGATATTCTTCACCACCACGCTCACCTGCTCTGGTTTGAACAATTGTATCGCCACTGTGAATTCGCCGTCATTCGGTTCGGGATAGACATCGAAACTCCGCACAATCGAAGCATCGAGCGTGGAGAGCACCGTCACCTCGATGGGATCGGACATGGCTCCGCAACCTTCCGCGTTGTACACCATGAGCGTGTAGCTCCCGGGTGTGCGGAGCTGGAGATCGCGCGTGGTATCGCCCGGCAGCGGTACGCCGTCGCGATACCATTGATAGCGCGATGCGACGGCGGCTGTACTCAGCACATCGAGCGTACGGCTGATGCCTGGCACTGCCGGACGAAGCGCTTCGACAACCTGCACCGTATCGGTCGTACCGTACCGTCCGCCAGCGTCGCGCAGGCGACAATAGTAGTTTCCGGAAGCGAGCACCGCGAGTTGCCGCGTAGTGCTACCGGTACTCCATTCATAGGAGGTGTAGCCATCACCCGCATCGAGCAGCAGCGTATCGCCCTCACAGAGGTTACGTTGCGAGCCGCCAGGCAGGGAGGCGAGGAACCATGGCTGTAGCGCGGGGATGGTGACGTTGATCGTGCAACTCACGGAGTCACGCTCGCCGTTGCTCAGCCAAACCGTCACGGGAAGTGTCTTCCCCGAGGTGCTGACATCATGTCGCAGCGACCAGCGCAGATAACCGACCTGATACCTCGCCAATGTTCCGGATGGAAGCGTCTTGATATAGTCGTCTACCGTGTCGGGCGCATCAAGGGTGAGTGATGCCGGAAGGACGATGCGTCCGCGCACAAGGTCGCTGGTCGCTCCGCCATCATTGACAACGCGCATCGTGAGTTCGAAGGGCATGGGATCGTAGCGTTGCTCGCGTTGATTCGCGGTGATCACGGGGACATCGAGATCGCACATCAGCCGCGCCGGCGCCGCGTCGATCACCACAGATGCGTCACAGTTGATGAGGGGATGGTTGTCGCTCTCTGTGGCGACGGTAAACAATGCGGTATCGCTGCTCGCCGCCATCAAGGGGATGAATGTCCATGACACGGAATCACGTGCTCCAGGGGCGAGTGGAGTGGAAAGTTGCACAACGTCGCTTTGTCCGCTCTCCAGCTGTACTCTGTTCCCATTGTAGAGAATACGTGCGCGCAGCGCCGTGGCCGCCGCATCGCCATCGTTGCGTAGGAGCAGTGTGGCCACGAAGGTGCCGGGTACGAAGCTTCGTTTCTGACTGTCCCAGCGCGCCGCGGATGGAGCGCGCACCGAGCAAGACAGCACCGGCGCGGGGGGATACAGGCACACAGCTCCCGGGAGTACAGCAGGACGCACGCATTGTGCGTCGAGCACCACATCCTCCGCGAGAACACGCACGCACACCGTATCGGAGACGCTGCGTGTGGTAAATCGCAACGACCCGAGCAGCGCGGGCAGTGCGATGGGTATCGCCGCGTTGCATTGCAGGCGCAGGCCGCCGGCAACGGGCGACACCGTGACGCTTGCATTATTCAGGGCATCACCCGGGGACGTGACCAGCCCAGCGAAATCGAGCAGCGCCGCATCGAAGCGCAGCGTCGCATCGAGTGAGGAAAACGTCACATCCACGGGGAGCGCCTGCAACGCGAATCGGAGTTTGGCTTCATCTCCACCTTTCACCGCGATGGTATCGAGTGCGAAAGGCACAGGATCGTACAAGGTGCTGTCGTCGATGGCGCCGAAGGCAAATGCCGCGTTGGCGGTGCCGCCACATGCGGGAGCCACAGCGAGCGTGCCGGATCGCATGCTCCCGTCGGGGCAGCGCGTCTCGTATTCCACCACACATTCATTGCCATCGAGAGCGATGATATCGAAGATATCGTTGAAAATCGCCGCCAATTGTGCGGCATTCGGCGTCTGGTACGACCTTCCGCCGGACAATGTGGCGAGCTGGTCGAGTGCGGCGGCATTCGCGCTTGTGCCGATGACGACGGTGAACACCCGTATACCGACGCGTTGCGCGAGGGCGATGCATTCCGCGGCGGTTTTGGTGGAAACGTTGTCCGCCCCGTCGGTAAGAACGATCACCGCCTTGCAGGGATTCTGCCCGTTGGCGTTCACATGCTCGATGCCGGCGTAGGAGGCGTTCCACAGCGCGGTGGGACCGGAGGGCTGCAAACTGTCCACGGCATGTGCCAGTGCGATTTTATCGCGCGTCATGGCTTGCTGGAGTTTCACATCGGTATTGAAAAAAAACTGGGCGGCTTCATCGTTGCTGCCATCCAATCGTGCGATATAGGTCTTCGCAGCGAGCTTGGCTCCTTCCGCACTGCTGCCGCTCATGGATCCCGATGCATCGAGCACCATGCCCACCGATTGCATGCAGCGCAGCGCGGGGTCGCTACAGTGCAGCATGCGTACGGATTTGGGAACGCCCTCCTCGGTAACAGTGACATCCCCCGCGCCGAGCGCGTACACCTGCGCTCCATTGCATGATGCGGTAAAATGGATGCGCACCGCGGGCCAGTTGAGCACCGTGCGTTTGATCGTAACAGCAGGTTGCGCCAGCAACGGCGCCGCCCCGAACAGCACGGCACAGATAACAGCGGAGATTGCAAGCATTCGACGAGTCGTCATACGTTGCCCCAGCAGAAGTCACATGACCATATGGGAAAGAATGTACAGGAATTTTTAAAAAAGGTCAAGCATATACGGTTCCGCACGATCACGGCAATACCGTAGGGGCGGACCCACGTGTCCGCCCCGAACCACGCATCCGCCCCGCACCACGCATCCGCCCCGCACCACACGTCCGCCCCGCACCACGCAACCGCCCCCGCACCACCCA
>JAMIQH010000107.1:0-22764 GCA_035914695.1 Bacteroidota bacterium
GATGTCGAGTATGTCGCGGAATTCCAAACCCACGCGCAGAATGCGGCGGAGATTCTCGGCGTTGGTGGCGCCCTCGGCCACGGTGTTGTCCTGGCCATTGTAGAACAGGAACAGCGAACTGGTGACCAAGCCCCGTGCCAGCGTCATGCCGAAAGGACCGTTGATTTCGATCTGTAGTGAATCGGGTTTGAGCAGCTTCAAGGCCGTGGCGCTGCTGCCCGAGAAGCTCGGGGAGTCGATGGAAATCGAGCCATACGCTTCCATCGCTTGTGTGGCATTCGCCCGCTCCTCGAGACGCCGCGCGATGTCCGCCGGGTCGAGGGGCTTGCTCCTGTCCAACTCGGGGACGCTGCTGCACGCGGTCAGTATGGCGGCGCCGAGCAGCAGCAGAGTGATGGAATGACGGATGGGCGTCGGGCGGCGATCAGTGGTCATGGGTGGTGTCGAGTTGTTCAAGGAGCTGATGGAGACGGACGTTGTCGGGATCCAGAGTCAGGCCGCCGCGCAGCGCTTCGCGCGCCTCGTCGTGCCGGCCGAGGGCGAGGAGGATTTCGCCGAGATGTTCGTACAGCACGGGACTTGCGCGCAAACTCACGGCCTGCCGCGCATGCGGCAGCGCTTCGCTGCTGCGACCCATGCGATGCAATACCCACGCCATGGTATCGATGTAGGAGGCGTTGCCCGGAGCGTGTTGCAGCGCCTGGCGGCTGCACGCCAACGCGCGGTCGAGCTGCTGGCCTTGCCGGGCCAGGAGGTAGGCGAAATTGTTGAGCATGAGAAAATAATTCTCGTCGAGCTGCGCGTCCGGGGCGGAGTAGGCGCGGAGAACTTCCTCGTACAGCGCTATGGATTGCTCCGGCCGCTCGAGTGCGTCGTAGGCCATCGCGAGCGTGGCGAGAATGTCAAGGTTGTCGGGCTGCATCGCGCGCGCTTCCTCGAGAACATCCACGGCATCCTCGTCACGATCGAGCATGCTGTACGCGTGGCCGCGCAGCAGCAGCGATTCGGCCGTGGGCGTGGTGACCTCGTCGATCCGCAGCAGGGTTTCCAGCGCCTCGGCGGGACGGTTCAGCGTCAATTGCGCGCGTGCGAGCACGATGGCCGCATCGCGATTGTTGGGTGCCAGCTCGAGGACACGTGTGAACTGCTGCGCCGAGCGTTCGAGCTGGCGGTTGTTGTAATTCACCGCTGCCGCGAACCACACGGGCCGCCAATCATCGGGATAGCGGGCGATGAGATTGTCGAAGACCGCCAGTGCCACGGGTACGGCCTCGCTGTCGCCCAGCGCCTGTTGGAACAGCAGCTTGCCGATTTGCATGTGATCCTCGTGCCCGATGTCGTCCCCGGCGGATGCGCGCAGCAGCAGAGGGCGCGCTTCGGCGGCACGGCCCGCGCGCAGCAGGGCATCGGCGAGCTGCAGCATGTACGGACCTTCGTCTTCGTGCCGCTCGAGCAGCAGTCGCAGCAGTCGCAAGCTTTCGTCGGTGTTGCCGCGGCGGTCTTCCAGTTCGGCCATGCCCAGCAGGTAATGGTCGCTTTCGCCGCTGATCCCGTGCAGTTGTCGGAAGGCGCTTTCGGCGTCGTCGAGTTCGCCCTTGTCGAGATGCGTGCGCGCGAGGCGCCAGGCCGTTTCCGCATCGGGATCGCGGCGCAGCAGGGCGGCGCGAATGCGCGCGGACTCGGCTGGATCGACGCCGTCGAGTTGCGCGGCAAGATGTCCACCCACCTCGCTGTCCGTGCTGTCGAGTGCCCAGGCATGGCGCAGAGCGATCAGCAGGGAGTCTTGGGCGCCGCGTTTTTCGTACAGCGAGGCAAGCATGCGCCAGGCGTCGGCGTAGTCGGGTTGTACGGTCGCGGCCTCGCGCGCGAGCGCGATGGCGGCGTCGGCATTGCCCGACACATCCTCGCACCACGCGGCGGTCACGAGCAGATACGGATCGCTTTCGTAGCGTACCGCGGCGCGAAATGCCTCGATGGCCAGCGGCAGATTGTCGCTGGACTGCGCAGCGTAGGCGATGGAGACGATGCTGAGCGCGACATCGCGGCGCATGTCGGCGGAGGTGATGCTTTCCGGTGGGGGAAATGCGGGCAAGTGCTGGCCGATCGCGGCGGCTGGAGCAAGGGCGAGGAGGACGAGACCAACGGATACGGCGTGTCGGAGATTCATGCGCATCGTAAAATATACGCCGCGCGATGGCGGTGGGACAAGATCATTTCGCTTGACCTGTGAAGATAAATCCGCGTCTCATCCCCCACGGAAGCGGCGTCGGAGCGGTGGCGAGGGCGAAAACACGGCGTCGCGACGGTCATTGCAAACAACACTTGACTCTGATGCGGGATTTTCCTACTTTTCATATTCTTGAAGTGTGCATGAATGCAGGAACTTAAAGGAATACCAATGTACGCGATCGTGAATATCAGCGGGAAACAGTTCAAGGTGGAAGCCACGCAGAAACTGTACGTCCCGTTGCTCGACCAGGAAATCGGCAGCACGGTGGAATTTCCCGACGTGCGTCTGCTCTCCGATGATTCGGGAGTGGTGATCGGCACGCCGATGGTCACCTCCGCCAAGGTGAAGGCCACGGTGCTCGAGCACATGAAGGATGACAAAGTCATCGTGTTCAAAAAGAAGCGCCGCAAAGGCTACCGTGTGCTGAATGGCCACCGCCAGCAATTCACGCGCATCGAAATTGCAAGTATTGAAAAATAAATCGAGTGGAGTGAATCATGGCTCATAAAAAAGGTCTTGGAAGCTCCCGCAACGGTCGCGACAGCAACCCGCAATACCTTGGTATCAAGGCCTTCGGCGGTCAAATCGTGACCGCGGGTTCCATTCTCGTGCGTCAGCGCGGGACGAAGTTCCACCCCGGCGTCAATGTGCAGCGGGGCAAGGACGATACGCTATTCTGCGTGGTCGATGGCAAAGTGGCCTTCGAACGCGTCGGCCGCGATCGTCAGCAAATCAGTGTGTATCCGCTTGAGGCCGAGGCCTGAAGCGTTTCTCCCCGAGAGTGAGCGTGAAAGGGATGTCGTACGGACATCCCTTTTTTCGTATATTCCGCTTTCTGCTGCAATGAGCTTTTTCCCCAACATTGACAGGAGTTTCGGTATGAAGACCCGCTGGGCAGCGCCGCTCGTCACGGCAAGCATGTTGGCTCTCATGGTCGTGTCCTTCGCCGGCTGCGGCGACGACGACGACAGCCCCACCGATCCCAACGCCGGGATTCAACAGGTGGACATCCGCATCAGTCCGGGAGACCAGTTCGTGTACAACCGCTGGGATCTCGACGACAACAATCAGAAGATCGGCTCGTCGCGCCGCTACGAAATCGAATTCGCCCGCGGCGTCGGTCTCGTCGGGCAGTACACGGATTGGTTCTATCGCCTCGGTGTGGACCGCACGACCAACAAGCGCGACACGTTGTTCATCCGCACCGAAACGGTGACGCGGCAGAGCAACGGCAGCTCCTACACCAAGGAAGTGATGGCCTACGCATTCACCTACAAGTTGCTCCAGGCCTTCACCGCCGAAGTGGCCAAGCTGGGTAATGTCACCGTGCCGACCATTCCGTCGCCGGTGTGGGATGTGATCGCGAAGTACTACGACAACAACGGCACGGCCATTCCCGTGGGCACCGAGTGGTGGCTCACTCCCGAGACCGGCGTCAACATGAACTTCGCCATCTCCGGTTCGCCGGTACCGGTCAACGCCAAGATCAAGGCCTCCTACGCCGCGCGCGAAGAAAAATTCATGGCCGGCTCGAAGGAAGTAAAGACGTGGAAGTCCACGATCACCGCCACGTTCAACCTCCTCGGCAGTGTCAACCTCGTCGTGAAAATGCACGTGTGGTTCTCCGACGATCCCGACACGCAGGTGCGCATCCTCCAGGAGAGCAGCAAGGCCACCATTCCCATCGTGAACATCGATTTCAATATTCCCGGCGAGACGCAGGAACTGGTATCCTGGTTCTGATTCCGCCCCGAGTGTTCCCAGTACAACGCCACCTTCGGGTGGCGTTTTTTATGGTTCAAAACCACAGTCGGAGCGGATCAACAGAGTTTCCTGACTTCGCCATTGCAGCACCCGAGACACGGGAAGGAAGCACAATTTCCTCCTCGCTGCGGAAGGATAATTGAAGCGCGACACGCGACAACACCCTCCCGTCTCATTGCGACTCTGCTTCTCTGCGACCTTGCGTTCCATTCTCCTGAAGGCGGAAGGGAATTCAACGCAAAGACGCCACGATGCAAAGACGCAAATGGTGGCTATTCTCACGAGCCCAGTCGTTTCGTGAAATAGACACCTCCGGCCTGCTTTCGCCATTGCAGCACCCAAATCACAGCCGGGATCCCCGTAAGTCATTGAAAACAATGACTCATATATGCAATCCCAACTAGCATGGCGAAGTCAGGAGTCGGAGCGGATCAACAGAGTTTCAGAACCACGGATTTCACAGTCTTTCACACGGATTCTCACGGATGAATCGCTGGAGTCTGCGCTACGTGCGAGTAAGCGTGCGATGGGTGGCTGGGAAAACGTTGGCCTCGCCCGTTGAATCGATTCGGGGGGGAGCAAAAAAAAAGGTTCGACTGACGTCGAACCTTTTCGCCTGATAGTGATGAGTGGTAAGGAGGAGGAGGGAGGTATGTGAGAGGTGTATGGCGCGATGCCATACATTTTCTTGTACTCGAGAAACCTCGGTTGACGTTGCAATCAGAATCTGTGGTGAAGCTAACAGATTACTTACAGAAAAGCAAGTACTGTGCCATGGATTTCAGAAAAATAAGTCCAGTGTTTTCAACACCCACACCTGTACTCGCATCGTTACTCGTCCGGAATCCGGATGCGGAATCCGGACGATGCGTGAAAATCATACACAGCATGTTGCCGCTCGCTTCAACGCGTGAATTCCGGCTTCATTTCGCGAGCTTCCGTGGAAGCTTTAATTTTTTTTCACCGGACAAGTGGACATGCCAAGAATGGAATACAGCGGGCAACTGCGCATAGCTGCTGTTGCCAGAGGCACGATGCCGATCAGGCCGAACCAGCGGGCGTTGCCCTCGAGAAGGAAAAGCAGGGAAAGCAGTCCGACGCCGGCGACAATGCGGACGATGCGATCGGCGGAACCAACGTTTATCTTCATGGTGAACTCCGGTGGATATGTGTTCGCAAGCAAGGTACGCGGGTTGGATGCGCCACACCGTGATTTGGTCACAGAGCGCGTGAGATTTCTTTGCTTCGCGGTGTGGCGCTGGCATGGCGATTCGAGTTGTGCGCGGTCCGTGGCGGGCGGTATATTGCTCCGTACCGTTCTGGTTGCTTCGCTCTCCATTGGAAAAGGAATTCGAGTATGAACATGTTGCGTGGGATTGCGTTCGCTGTTGTCATCATGCTGTGTTGCAGCGCCGTGGGAAGCGCCGGCCCCGGCGATACTCTCGTCGTGCAGACCTTCACCTGGGGTTGGCCTACCAATCCAGGGTGGTTGGCGCCCAAAGAGGGCCGTTTCTTTTTCCCCACGGCGGGAAAACGCTTCGAAAAAATTCTGCTGTACTATACACTCAAATGCGATCCCGCGCAGAATCCCGCCTGCGGCGAGTGGGACTATCTCACGTACACGCGGCTGCATGAGCACACGGGGGTGTTCGACTCCACCCAACTCACACACCCCAATTTCACGGTGTTCGGCGCAGCGATGGACACACTGCGTTACATGACTGCGCCCAGCTACGCCTATTACCCGCGGCTCCAGCGCAGCATTCGCTACATCGACACGCTCAATCTCGATTTCAGCGTCGTGGGTACTGGTACGCTTCCCAGCGCGCTGCCCTTCGGCTCCGGGGTCGAGGGTGCACGGAGCTATGTGCTCTGGTCGCGCACGGAACTGGAAGCGGCGGGCTTGACCAGCGACACGCTCACCGCCATGCGCTTCAAGGTGCAGGGACAGGGAGGCGGAATCGCGCGCTTCACACTGCGGCTCAAGCGCTTCACCGGCACGGGGTGGACACCCGACATCCCCATGCAGGGTGGCATGACCACGGTGTACGACGGCGCGTTACCACTGTCCGACGATGCATGGGTGACGGTGCATTTCACCCAGCCCTTTATCATCTGGGGAGGAGGTGTGCTTGCGGAATTGTCCGTTGAAGGTGCCGAGCGCCCCGTGACGCTCGCAGGCGACGCGTTGGGCGACCAGGGCTTTGCCTATGCCAGCACGGTGAACGATGGATTTCTGGATTTCCGGCAACGCAGTTACGTGAACTGCGGCGACATGCCTGAACTGAATGCCAGCGAGAGCTTCACCCTCGAGGCCTGGTTCCGGCCCGAGCAATTGCGCGACTGGTCCGACATCGTGATGCGTGCGAAGGATTCGGAGCATCGTATCGGAATACAGCTCGGGCCGCCCGAGAGCGGCCGCGCGGACGTGTACTGCCTCGTGGGCAACGGTTCGAATTCCTACGGCTACTCCAGCACCAAACCCGCGCAGCACGGCAAGTGGACGCATGTGGCCATGGTGTACGACGCGCGCGAGAACGATCAGGCCCGCCGCCTGCGCCTGCTGGTGAACGGCACGCCCGCAACGTTGAAATTCAACGGCACCATCCCTTCCATCACCGCTGACATCGAGGCGCCATTCCGTATCTCCGGGTCCGGCACCAACAGCATGAACGGCGCAATCGACGAGGTGCGCGTGTGGCGGACCGCGTTGAGCAACGAGGACATCCTCGCCCGCATGCACACACAGGTCACCGCGGCGGACCCGCTCTTCGCGCAACTCATCGCCGGATGGGATTGCAACGCGGCGGACAACGGCACATTGCGCGATGTGACGGGCGCGCACGACGGGCGCCTCGTGTATCCGCTCTGGCGGCCGTCCGGCGCCGATCGCCCGCGCGGCTACGTCGCATCGACGACACGGCCGGCGGTGGTGATCGAACGCGGCTCCTTCGTCAGCAGCATTGATCAGGCGCTGGTGATCGACACGGTGGCTCAACCCCCGCTGCTGGTGACGCGCTACGCCGACACCTCGCGCGCGAATATCCCCACCGACACGCTGCTGGTGTGGCCCGTGGAATACGCGTACACCTTCAACGCGGACGGAACAGTGCGCGACTCCGTGCCGCGCAGTCCGGACGGGATATTGACGAAGGAATTGCATTTCTACTATGGCAAGCCCTTCGAGAAAATCACCGCCTGGGAACTGGGGCGCTATATCACGCCCTACGGTATTGGCTTGAGTCTGGGCGAGGGTTGGACCTGGGTGTACGACGTCACCGACTTCGCTCCATTGCTCAAGGACAGTGTGCATCTGACCGCGGGCAACTTCCAGGAGTTGCTGGACATGAAGTTTGTATTCATCGAAGGCACACCGCCGCGTGATGTGGTGGAACTGCGGAATGTCTGGCAGGGGGATTTTTCCCTCAAAAATTTCACACGCGATGTGGCGCCGAAAACGTTCACGCTGCATCCCGATGCGAAGACGTTCAAATTGCGCACCACCGTCACCGGCCATCAGTTCAGCAATGCCACGAATTGCGCGGAGTTCTGTCCGAAAATCCACTCCGTGCTCGTCGACGGTGAAGCGAAATGGAATTGGCAAATCATACAGGAGTGCTCGATGAATCCGCTGTACCCGCAGGGGGGAACGTGGATCTACGCGCGCGCCGGCTGGTGCCCCGGCATGGAGGGCATGATCAAGGAATTCGAGCTGACGCCCTACGTCACAGGATCGACGGTTACCATCGATTACGAATCGCAATACGACGAGTTCGGCAATTACGTGATGGAATCCCAACTCGTGTCCTACACCGCGCCCAACCACACGCTGGATGCGGCGATCGAGCGCATCGTTACGCCGAGCGACGACAAATTGCAGGGGCGCTTCAATCCGAGTTGCGGCCGACCCCGCATCGTGCTGCGCAATCGCGGCGCCGAGGTGTTGAGCAGTGTGGACATTCGTTACGGCGTGCGCGGCGGAGAGAGTCGCAGCTACACCTGGCGCGGCGCGTTGAATTTCATGGAGCAGACGGACGTGTGGCTTCCGCCCCTCGGCGACATGGGTGGCGCTGGCGCGAATGTGTTTGAAGTTTCACTGTCGAATCCCAACGGCGGCAGCGACGAGTACGGCTACAACGACAAGCTGTGGAGCGGCTTCGAAAGCGTTCCGGTCTATGACCAGCCGCTCATCGTGATCTTCCGGACAAACAACGCACCGGGCGAGAATTCCTACGAGATTCTCGATGCCGAAGGAACGTCGGTATACAGCCGCAGCGGGTTCATCGCCAATGCGACATACCGCGACACGCTGCGATTGCTGCCCGGTTGCTACGAGTTTCTGCTGAACGACAGCGGAGAGGATGGCACCTCGTGGTGGGCGAACAACGACGGCGCGGGCTCGCTGCAGTTCCGTTTGGTGCAAGGTGAATTGTGGAAAACCATGCAGCCGGATTTCGGCAAGCAATCGCGCTATCCGTTCCGCTATTCCTCGCTCGTGTCCACCGAGTCCGTGGCGTTGCCCGGGATGGATTTTTCCTGCTATCCCAATCCCGCCACGGAGCGGCTGTCGCTGCGCTTCGGACCGCATGCCGGAGCGTCGCTGCGCTACGTGCTTGTCGATCTCCTCGGCCGCGAAGTACTGCATGGCATGGTGGACAATGCCGCCGGTGAGGCGGGCGCGATGATGCTGGATGTGTCCGCGTTGCAGCCGGGCATGTATATCGCGCATCTGGTGCAGGGCGCCCGCATTCTCGCCTCCGATCGTGTGACCATAGTGAAGTGAGAACCGAGCTACACACGGAGCCAAGGGCGACGCGCTTCGCTCGCCCGCGCTCGTGGCACGGTATCCGCGCCACGCTGTGTGTCGTGCTTTGCATGCTTGGCTGTGCCGGCACGATTCAGGCGCAGGAGAGCACACCACGTGAGCGGTATCATGCGCGGCCATTCAGTATGGAGTCGGAGGAGTTCCGTCTCATGCGGATGTATCCCTCGGAATTCCACGTCCCCGCGTTCCGTCGCTACGACATGCTGCGCGCTCTGAATGAACAGCGCGGCGTGGTGATTATTCCGGATGAGATTATCCGCGATGCTTCCGAAGCGCGGGAGGAGGCGCTGCCGCGTCGCGGAGGAGCGGAGTTGGCGATACCCTTGGAGGGCGGGCGGCGTGAAGGCGGCATGCTCAAGGATGCCGGGATGTTTGTCCTGCGGCAGGTGCTGGGATTTGGCTACCAGTACTTCCGCGAATCGACGCGCAAGCCCACGCTCACTGATTTCGATTATCTCGAACTTCCGCAGGGTACGGGTGTGTTGCGCAGTTTCAATGAAGTGGAGCGCGAAGCCCTGCTGCGCAGCGAACAACAAAGTCGCGACGTGCATGAGGACAGACGGGAAAGCGGGAAGCGCGCCAGTGGCAAGTGAAGGCGGAGCGGGTGGTCAGTGGTTGCCGTGTCCGCCGGGTCCCGATGCAGCCGCGTCGGTCGTGGATGAAGCGCGGCCGCGACTGTCGAACGTATAGACGAGATCATAGGACGGCCCCTGCTCGTTGAGCCGGCTGATAACGCGACCGCGGTAGGTGAAGCCGCAGCGCTCCACCAGGCGCACCGCGCTGTAATTTTCCATGAAAATTCGCGCGACCACGCGATGCAGATGCAATGTGCCCAGGCAGTATCCCATCAGTGCCACGAGAACCTCGTTCGCAAAGCCCTGATGCTGCGCATGGGGCCGCAGCGTGATGCCAAGTTCCGCATCGAGTGGCGCATCGAGGGTGACGTGAATACCGCAGTCGCCGATCAGTTCGCCATCCTCCTGCAACACGATTCCCAGTTGATACCAGATGCCCGGCATGCCCGGTACCAGTCCGCGTTGCTCGCGGATGAAGCGGCGCACATCCTCCACCGTGGGGGGGTGCCACGCCTGGAAGCGCGCCACAGTGGGATCCGAGCGCCACGCGAACACCTCTTCGGCATCGCCGGGCTGAAGCGGACGGAGAAGAAGGCGCGGTGTATTGATCGGCAGCATGTGGTACGATAAGGATGAAGATGGTACGAAAGGCAATCTACGCCCGCGCCTCCGGCTGTGCAACGCGAGAAGAGACTGGCGCACACCGCTGTGCGTGGAGCGGCGAAGCACGCGAGAATCGCGAAGCGAAACTCAATCGTCCACGGCGGCAGCACTGGCGGGCAGCAGTATGGTCACTTCCGTCCCCTGTCCCTCCGCACTGTCGATGGAAATGCTGCCGTCCATGTCGGTGATGATTTTGCGTACGATGGCGAGGCCGAGCCCCATGCCTTCCGTCTTCGTGCTGAAATTCGGTTCAAAGATGCGGGGCAGCAGCGAGGCGGGGATTCCGATGCCGGTATCCGTTACGGTGATTCTCAGCACCGCGCCTTCGCGGCTCGCTGTCAGATCGATTCTCCCCTCCGCGTGTATGGCCTGCACCGCGTTGCGCAGCACATTGGTCATGGCGCGGGCAAACTCCTCGCGGTCTCCACGCACCAACGGCAGGGCGTCTTCGATGTGCACTCCGAAACGGATGAGTTCATGTGTGCGGAACAATTCCACGCTCTCCCGCAGCGCATCGGCCACATTGACATCGGTCATCATGCGCCGCGGCATACGGCCGAAGCGCGAGAATTCATCGCTGATGCGCGAGAGACTTTCGATTTGATCGATCAGCGTGCGGGTGACCTTCTCGATGATTTCCCCGATATTGGCGGCGCCGTCGCGCCAGGCGCGTTGCAGATGCTGGGCGGACAGTTTCATCGGCGTGAGGGGATTGCGAATCTCATGCGCCACTTGGCGTGCCATTTCCTTCCATGCCAGTTCGCGTTCCGCCGCGGCCAATTCCTGCTTGCTCTCGCGCAAACGCCGGGTCATGGTGTTGAATGCTGTCATCAGATCCACGATTTCCGCCGTGCCATGCACGCGTACTGTGCGGTCGAGATTTCCCGCGGTGATGTCCTGCGTGGCGCGCAGGAATTCGTGCAAGGGACGCGAAATCTGCCGTGCCAGCACTTCGCTCAGCAGCAGCACGATGACAGCCATCAAGGTGATCCAGAGAAACACCGCGGCCGAAGCGCGGATGTACACTTCTTCGGCGCGGTTGCGCTCGAACAGCGTTGGCGTGGAAATCATGGCCTTGACCAGCCCATCGGCGTCCCGCAGGGCGCGGTAACCGACGTAGTAGGAGAATTCGCCAATCTGCTCGGTGGCTACATACAGATCGCGGCCGCGGAGCACGATTTCATCCCATGCTTCGGGATTCAATCTGCTGTTGAGCAAGCCGGTGCGGTATAGTTCGGGTTTGCTTGTGGCAATCAAATCCGCGCCGGCGTACAGGTTCACATCCTTGCCGCTACGCAGCCGTGCGTCCTGACACAGAGCGTCGGTGATCGACGCGGCGGGGTTGGTGTACGCGGACTCGGGTAACATGGTGGCGAGATTCGAGCGCAGGACGTCCAGGTTGTCGGTCACCTGCTGCATCATATCGTTGCGCGTGGTGTCCATGATGAAGTCCCGGCCCGCGATCCAGATCAGCAGCAGTGGAATGGCGGCCACGGCCAACAGGGCGAACTGCAATTTTCGCGCAAACGTCAATCGTGGCCGCGCACGAAAGCGTCCGGCAAGCACCGCGATGACGATCAGCAGCGCGGTGCTCCACAAGGCGAAAATCAGGGCGATGCGCAGCCAGCGGTACGCGGCCAGCACCAGCTCGGAACTGCCGCGGGAGATGGCGAGCACTTCGCCCGGATCGCTGCCGGCGATGAAATAGGTGTGCAGTGCGCTGCCCTTGATGGACAGTGTGCCCCACACGCCATTGCCGCCGTCCGAAGGCACGCGTCGCGCTTCGATGGGCAGGGGCATGCCCCGTTCGAGCCGTGGCTCCGACGTCTGACGCAGCCGCCCGTTATGGAAGCGGCTGATGATGAAGCGATCTTCCGGAGCGAGACTACGCGTGGTGGGTGTACTGCGCAGCAAATCCACCGCGTTGTGTGTGATTTGCAAGGGATCGAGTGCTTCGAGTACCACCACGGCAAACAGCGGGCGCCCGCTGCCGGGCACATCGATGTAGCCTTTGTAGTAGCGCTTCTCGCGGTCATCGAGCTGGCGGTACACCGACTGCACGATGCCTTCCGTTTTCTCCATCGTCGTGGACAGCGTGTGCATGGAAAGCAGGAATGGATCGTTGCCGACTGCGAAGCGCGAGAGCACTGTTCCCGTGCTGTCGATGAGCATGATGGCGGAATTGTTCTGGAGGCGGCTCAGCGGCGAGGCCGACCAGAGACGAAACGCCGTTCCATATTCACTCACGCCGCCGCCAGCTTCCAAATCTTCGCTGTCGCCTCGCGCAATGACTTGCAGGGTCTGCTCCATCAGCACATGCGACCAGCCGTCGATGGGGCGCGACAGGTCGATGGCAATCGCCTCGATTTCTGCGGAGCGCTTTTTTTCCATGGCAATGCCGAACATCGCCACGCACACCAGCGTGCCGATGGTCGTGGCAAAAATTATCGGAGCGGAGAGATTGGTGGATCGCTCACGAATCAGCGGCAGGCGAACATGTACGGGCACGACGAGGAGCAGCGCGAGCACGATGTACGCCCAGAAAGGCAGCAGGGGATCGGCACTCACGAGCAGGAATCCAATGACGCCCAGACTGATCATCACTGGATGCATGCGATGCATGCCCCGCATTTGTGCGAACACCTGCTGCGAGCGCTTCGTGATCAGATACAATGCCAGTAATGCGAAACCGAAGGCCAATGTTAACAGCCAGGCGTTGATCAACATCAAGGAATATGCCGTGTCGTCGAACAGCGCTCCCACATCGTCGTAGTTGAACGAGGAATCCACCACCATGCCGCGTAACACCGCCGCGCTCGCGCGCAGAAGCAACGGCAAGGCCAGCGATACCAGGAGCAATCCCAGCACGGCGGGTATGCTGCCCATCGGACGCTCGCGGTCGCGCAGCACACGGATATAGGCGAAGCCCACGATCACGCAAAGCAGTAGCATGGACAGCAGCAACTCGGCGGGTGAACCAGCGATGCCTCCCGCGAAGGACGACGCGTAGGCCGACGGATCGGTCATGGATTCGGGAAGCACGTGCCGTCCCACTCCGACGGAGAGAAAGACGTAGCGCCAGCCCGCGACATAGGCCGCAGCCAAGCTCACGGACAAGCTGGTCAGCGGGATGTGCAGAAACGCGGTGAGCACGGGGATGCCGGCAAGAATCGCCAGCGCCAGTACGAGCGCGGCGAGCACGCGGTCGAATTGAAACGCCACCTGCTCGCGGTAGGCCTCGCGCTCGGTGCCTTCGAAAGACAGCACTGCCAGCGCTTCTCCCTCCGGTGCGATGCTCACGTACACGCGCTCCGACGGCTTGCGTGTCAGTGGCAGGGCTTCGGGGCGTAAATCGATATCGAACTCCGCCGAGAGAACTTCCACCAGTCCGTCGGCATCGAGAAAGCGGCGATTCACTGGCACGGTGACCGCGAGGGGAATGCCGGCCTCCAAGGTTCCGCGACGAATGCCGCCGGAATCCACCCATGGCAGACGCAGCAGCAGCATGGTGTACGGCGTGCCCTGCACCACATTCATCGTACGTTGGGATGCGCCGCCGTTCCCCGGCAAGGGAATGCCGCCGTAGGCGAGCAGTGCCCGCATGGTGTCGCGCAATTCAAACGCCAGTCCCGGCAGACGTGCATCGTGCATGCGTTCGCGGAGCGAGCGCGCCGCCACGGCGCGCGCCTCCGGGTGCGTGGGTGCAACGGGCAAGGCCTCGAGCGCCGTGCTGTGCAGGCGGGAAAAACTCGCAAGTATGCGTTCGGTGACAATGCGCGCCTGCGTGCTGTCGGCATCTTGCTTCAGCGCCGTCCAGTCCCTGTCGATGGATGCGAGAAACCACGATCGCGCCAGCGCCACAAGCAGTAGAAGCACGGCAAGCACCGCCACCGCGATGAGATATCTCCGCTGCACGATTCGTGGCGATCCTGAGCGCATGTCCGGGCTACCTTCTTGCCACGGTGATCTGGTTGATCACCCAGCGATTGTCCACACGAGCCAGCGAGAGAAACAGCTCCGCTATCGCTCGCCGACCGCGGCGCTCGTAGGCGAGTGGTCCGAAGCCGTACGGACTGGCGATGGAGAAATTTCTGCTGCTGAAAGAAAAACTGATGGGCGTGTGCGTGGTGAAAAAGGCATGCAGAATCATGTACGCCTGATCGCCGCTGTAATAACCGTTGATGCCGGTGAAAAGGTTGATGTACACTCGTCGGCCGAGATGCTCGCGAAGAAAATCCGCGCGACCGCCGGACAACGCATCCTTGGCACCCATGAGAATGTCCCGCGCCTCGCGCTCCTGTTGCTGCGCGCCACCCGTGGAGCTGTGGAAATGCGTGAGGGCGTGCGCCTCGCACGCGAATGGCAGGATGAAGAACAGCAGCAGGTGAAGGATGGGAACTCGCATGAAGGCCAACATACTGGACAGGCGCACGGAAATCAACCGGGCGCCCGTGTGTGTGCAAGGAGGTTTCTGCGCATCCATGGCGCTACCGCGAACGCGTGCGACCACTGCTCCCCTCATCCGCGCTTCGCGAGGGAGAAGCGGTGCTGCGCGACGGTGCTGGCGCCGGCCGTTCGCGACTCGGTTCCGGCGTCACCCGCGGTGACTCCGGGGCGGGCGGACGCGATACGCTTTCGCGGGGCCGCTCGCTGTTGCCCACGTCCATGCGCGGACGCGCCGCGGGTGTTTCCGCGGGTCGTGCCTGCTCCCGCGGACGTGCGGTGCTGTTGCTCGAAGGATTCACGGTCGCGCTTTCGCGAATGCCGCCGGGCGCCGTGGTGGAGGGACGGTCGACGGTGGTGGAACGGTTGCGGCCGCCTTCGTCCACCGTGCCGCGCGAGCCGCTGTTGCTCGAAGGATTCACGGGCGCGCTTTCGCGAATGCCGCCGGGCGCCGTGGTGGAGGGACGGTCGACGGTGGTGGAGCGGTTGCGGTTACGTTCGTCCACCGTGCCGCGCGAGCCGCTGTTGCTCGAAGGATTCACGGGAGCGCTTTCGCGAATACCACCGGGCGCCGTGGTGGAGGGACGGTCGACGGTGGTGGAGCGGTTGCGGCCGCCTTCGTCCATGACGCCGGATTTCGGCTGATCGGTGCTGGAATTGCTCTCCGTGCGATTCTCTCGAATGCCGTTGACCGAATTCCCGCGATTCGTCCGATCGATGCTACCGCCGGTATCCCGTGTGCGCGTGTCACCGCTCCCGCCCGTCACCGCGCCGCTTCTGTCGCGCGTGCTGCTGCCGCCACCCGAGGCGTCGTTGCGGGAACGCATGGCGTCCATGCGCTCGCGCGAAGCCACGATGCGCTCGCGATCGCGGTATTCGATGCGGGGATCCCGTGTGCGCTTTTCGTGGGTATCGCTCACGCGCACCCTCGTGTAGGAACGCTCCCAGGAACGCCAGGTCGTGATGCGCTCGGGACGGTACACCACGTGCGTGTGCGGACGGATGATGGGACGGATCGGATAGTAGTTGTAATAACCGAAGGCGCAATTGGTGTAGTGCGAGTGCCTGTGCGGATAATGCCCGCCGCGGATCACCACTGTCCAGAACGGTCCCGCGTAGATAAAGCGCGTACGAACGGGATGGTAGCTGTACGACCACCAGTAGTCGTAGTCATGCGCCACCACCACGTTGTATCGGCTGCAGCTCGATGTGTAGGGATCGAAGCGCGCGGAGCGTCCGTGGCAATCGTAGCAGGCGTAGCGGGGATACCAGACACGTCCACCCACGAAGTACGACACAGTGTTCACAGCGGCGATGTCACGATCGTTGATCAAATGCGCGTTGATACTGTTGATTGCGAGGAAAGGATCGCCCGTGATGGGGGGAACACCCGCATGCCATTGCCCGTGCCGCGAGCCGTACATGAAGCCGTCCGGATTACGGGTGGCCACGGCGTGGAGGTATTCGACACCGCGCGGTCCGGTCACACGCAGGCGACCGCTGTCGTAATACTCCGGCAGACGATACGTCACACCGCCGTACACAAAGCCGTCGTCGGGATATTCCGGGAAGATGATGCGTACGTCTCCATCGGTGCCGATGGCGTAAATGGTGACAAAGCAATCATCCGATGCGCGGAAGTGAACGGTGAGTGCATCGCCCGGGTAATACACCGCATCCTGCAGGCGGTCGGTCCAGAGATCCACCTCCAGACCATTCTCCCTGCTTGGAACCGGTGCGACTGCCACCATCGAGCTGCATGCCGTGGTCGCGAGTATGGTGGGTAGCAGGGCGAGTACTGTCGCGATGGTGATGAGTATGCGTTTCATGACCTGCCTCCGGAGAACTTGCGTTGGGAAATTCGAGATGATACGGTTGCCGCGGTGCCGGGTGTCGAAGCGGATTGCTGCCGCTACCGCGCCGACGCCTCATGACGGCTACCATGGCGATTGCGCTTCGACAGCGAGCGGTCCTGCCTGTGGGCCAATTCGCGGTTGCCAGCGACGAGCTGATACGCCCAGTCGAATCGAACACCGCTGCTGTTCACATCCACGATACGTACTTTCGCGAAGTGATTATCGAAGGTGCGGACGACGTAGGTATGACCGCGCACCGCGAGCGCGTCACCGGTGGGATTCCATCCACTGAGCGGAGCGGCGGTGATCTCATCGAGATTTTCCGTGTAGCCCATATCCTGAATGTCGCTGTCGTCCCACACCACCAGATAAGGCACGCCGTCCTGCGTGATTTCGAAAAAGAGATCGGTCTCGTCGGTGTCGTAATGCAGAATGCTGTAGCGCGAAAAGTCGTAGCCAGCAATCATCGGATCGACCAGGCGGTTGCGCAGCGTCACGTTGCGTCCTTCGGGACGAGGCGTGTCGTACACCACATCCGTACTCAGGTCGCTTTCGTTTCCGCTGTGATCGTAGGCGGTGACCGCATAGTAATACGTCGATCCATTCGCGGCGCCACGATCCACGAAGCTGGCGGTGCGCGAGCTTCCGATCAACTCATATTTCCCGTCATAACGGCTGCTCACATACACGTTGTATCCAGCGAGATCCGGCTCGGGATTTTCGATCCATTTCAACTCCACGGCGTTGTCGAGTGAAATGGAGATGATGCCCGCCGGAGGGAAGGGCGCGTTGAGATCGTCGTACACGATGCGTTCGCAGTCGTCGTCGCAGGCAATCGTGATGAGCAATAGCGGAAGGATGAGAATGGTGGCGTACATGTGCTTCATGACAGTGCTCCTTGATGTGCATTGATCTGCTTGCAAGGGTTGTGCCAATGTGAGAACCTTCGAAATCGCGCGAATTTCAGCCCTTGCGATGCCCAGCGATTTCATACTGTCCACAAAAATGAACACCGCGTTCGCTTGCGAATTGAAACGTCCGAGTCGTCACCGCGCAGAGGATGACTCGTTGAGTCGGTCCACCAGCGCTTACGCCGGTTTGGATCGTGCATGACGCTTCGACTCCGAGCCCGAACGTAGTCAGTGCGGCTTACAAGGATCGTCGCGCGGGCTCGTCGCTCAGCGCGGCGCGGGCATTGGTAATCCGCGATGAAGCCTCCGGGTATGGTCACCTCGCCACGGCGAGTCCCAGACCTGAGTCGGTTCACCAGCGAATACGCCGGTTTGGAACGTGCATGACACCAATCGTCAGGCTGAGCGCAGCGCCGAGCACCTTTGTCCGAGATGGTACTGCGTGATTCCGGCGCGGAGTGGAACATTCGCCGTGGCGAATCGAAGCCGCGGTAGCCATTTGCACGACGCTTCGACTCCGAGCCCGAACCAAGAGCTTCTCTTACCGAACGTCCTTGCCGCGGGCTCGTTGCTCAGCTCGAAGACTCGCCGTGGCGAGGTGACGATAATGCTGAGTGCGTCGGATGAACCATGTCATGTGCAGCGACGGGCCTTCGAGAAAATTCTTGCGTCTTTCCGAGAACGTGGCTCAGGCCCAGAGTGGAACATTCGCCGCGGCGGATCGAAGGGTCGCGCACGTTTCCGATCCCATCGATACAGATCGCATGATGAGGTTTCGACTCCGCACCGACCAATAATCGCGGCGCTGTGAACGGTCATCCCGCGGTGCGTCGCTCAACCTGACGAAAGCTGGGCATTGTGCAAGAGACCACGTCATGTGCAGCACGTACTACAGTAGCTTCTGAAGCGATTTCGGTTTGGTTCTTTCCTCCCAACCGCGCCGTGCATAGATTGCAGAACGGATCATTTACAAGGACATCCTATGGTTGCTGCACTGGAAACGTATTTCGCTCCCTCATGGCGCATTGGCGACGAGGCCCTTCGGCGCATGCACGAGGAATTGTCGCGGGAAACATTGCTCATGGAGATGCTCGAGGCATTTCCAATACCCGCCGCGGTGATCAATCGCGAACGGCAAATCGTGCTGCACAACAAGCGCTTCGCCGATGCGGCGCCTCGAGGGGCGGAGGATCGTTTACTCGGCCTGCGCCTGGGCGAATCCGTGGGCTGCGAGTCCAGCGCCGACGCGCCCTCGGGCTGCGGTACGGGCAAAGCCTGTCGGCTGTGTGGAGCTGTTGTCGCCATGCTTCACGCGCAGGGTGGCACGCCCTCCTTGCAGGAATGCCGCATCAATGCACAGGATGGCGACGAAACCATCGCACTGGATTTTCGAGTGATGGCCGCCCCAATGACTGTGCGCGGACATGAAGTAACCATTGTATCCGTTGCGGATATCAGCGACGAAAAGAGACGCTCGGTGCTCGAACGCATGTTTTTCCACGACGTGCTCAACACGGCCGGGGGCGTGAAGTCTATCGCCGATCTGTTCCGTCTGGTGGAAGCCGATACGCATGACGAATTGATCGACGATCTCGGCTCGCTATCGGAGCAGCTCGTCGAGGAAATCCGTATGCAACGCGATTTGCTCGCGGCCGAACGTGGCGACCTCGTCGTCGCGCTCCAGCCCGTACTGCCCGGCGACATCGTGCGGCATGTGGTGGCATTGTACCGCTACAACCGCGTCGCCCAAGGCAGAACTATCGTCGAGCGCATCGCCGACGGGCTTTCCCCATGGAACAGCGAACCCGTGCTGCTCGCGCGCGTGCTCGGAAACCTTGTGAAAAACGCACTCGAGGCCAGTGCGGAAGGCGAAGCCGTGACGGTGTCGTGCGAACAGGAGGGTGATGTCCTGTGTTTTGCCGTGCACAATTCCGCCGTCATTCCTGAGCATATCGCCCTGCAACTGTTCAAGCGCTCTTTCAGCACCAAGGGTAGCGGACGAGGGATCGGCACATACAGCGCCCGCCTTCTCACGGAGAAGTATCTCGGCGGTTCCATTTCCATGCAAAGTTCGGCGGAATCGGGGACGGTGTTCCAACTGCGTTTCCCGCTCGCGTGAAAAAGACGCGAGCGCGGCGGTCGCAGGGACATCCGCCCTACTGTGGCACCGGACATTAACGGACATACGGAGTCATCATGACATACGAGCAGTTGCGGCAACGCATTCTCGACCTGGATGGTCGGCCGCTGACGTTGAACGATCAAGAAGTGGATGACCTGAGCGCCGAGACCATCGCGCGTATTCAGGAGGAGTTTGCCGCTTCGTTACTGCTGGAGCTTCCGCCGAGGGAACGCGCCTTCATGGAGTGGCTGCGTTCCGAGGATGCGCAGGTGTACAACGACCTTTGGAGCGATGACGAGGACTTGCTCGTCTCCCTTCTCCATCTCCCCGCGCTGCAACGTACGGGTGATGGATTTCCTATCTGCGAGCTGGAGTCCGCACCCAACTATTATTTCACAAAACGTCACATTCTCAAGGACGGCGTCGATGCCATGCACGCCATACTTGATCGTGCCGAGCGCGGGGAACAGCTCTCCGTCGGTGAGGGCTTGATGTTCGAAGTGCTGAAACGGCCGTTGGACCTCTGGCATTTCTGCTATCGCTACGGCGTGCCCGTTGATTTCGGAAAGCGTGTTGTCGCTGAACTCGTCGCCCGCGGGTGGCTGGTCCATCTCGCGCAACGCGAGGATCTTGCGAAATATCTCGACGATTGAAACAGGTGGTGAAATATGCTAATTTCCCCCTCGACCTGAACTGAAGGTACGCTCCGACATTACGCCCCATCACAGAGTATTTGGAGGATCCCCATGAAGAGAAGTGCTTCTGTTGTTCTCTCGTTGCTCTTCTGTTGTATCGTGAGTACGAACACCATGATCGCGCAGTACTCTGCTGTGGATCCGTTGCCAGAGGTGGAAACGCGAGAGGCGTTCATGCCGTCCGCCACCGCGCCGTTGGACATCAACGGCCAGTGGTACAGTCTGGCGGATTATCCCGTTGTGATAGGATACAACACCGCCGTGTATCTCAATGGGGCGGTGTACAGCTTCAGCGGGCTAACGACGGACAATCTCCCGCATGATGGGGCGTACAAACTCGACATCGCCAGCAACACCTGGACGCGCGTTGCGACGCTCCCCGCTCCGAGGCCACTGGCCATGGCGGAAGTGGTGAACGGCAAAATCTACATCGTCGGCGGATACAACGTCACCACCGCCTTCGAGACGTATGGAACCGTGCTGGAATTCGATCCCTCCACCTCCACATTTACGGAGAAGTCGGCCATGCCCGTTGCCGTGTTCGGCGCGGCAAGTTTCGTGCATCAGGGAAAAATCTGGGTCCTCGGCGGCGGCACCACGAGCTTCCAGGCACAGACCGATGTGATACAGATCTACGATCCCGCCACCGACACCTGGACGCAATCGGCATCGCGCATCCCCGCCGCGCTGCGCTCCTTCGACGCGGTGGTGGTGAAAGGCTTCGCTTATATCCTCGGTGGCTATCAGGTGGCCGGTGGACAGGGACGCTTCTTCGGATACTTCCACAAGGGCGAAATCAACGGCGATCAAATCACCTGGACGCAGTTGCAGGACTTTCCCGGTGGCGCCGTCATGCGGCATTCGATGGGAAGCGATGGGAACATTCTGTATGTCACCGGCGGTGTGACGGCGTCGAGTCTGCAGGCCAATATCAATTCGCCGCTCACCTGGGCGTACAATCCTTTGGTAAATGGTTGGCGGAACGAAGTACTCAAACCCACTCCATCCTCCTACTCCAGCCAGATGCTCTACGATGGTAGTGGACGTCTGTACGTGGTGGGTGGACAGGTCGGTGCGCTGAACGCGTTGCAATTGGGCAAACCCGTCGAGGCCTACGATATCAACGCCGCCACCAAGCCCAACGCGGTGCTGTCGAGTACAGGCACGAGCGTGTGGGTGAAGCGTGCCAATCAGTACAGTAACGCCTTCACACTCGGGAATACAGGCGGACTTGCGATGAACTGGTCGGCCGCCGTCGCTCCCAATGCGGCGAGCTGGCTCACATTGACCGGCACCACATCGGGCAAGCTCGATCCCGCGTATCAGATAACCCTCACCATGACCATCGATCCCCGCAATCTCAGCGAAGGATTGCATACCGGCGTGATCACCATCACCACAGACGACACCGACCATCCATCCCTCACCTACACGCTGGAATTGAACGTGCAGGAAAAGGACGTCACCGAGCCAATGAACGTGCTTGTGGAGGAATTCACCGGAACCTGGTGTCACTGGTGCCCCGACGCGGCTGATACGCTCACGGCGCTGAAGAAAAAACTGGGTGACCGCATGGTACGCACCGCGTGGCATGTGGGCAATCCCAACATCATGGCCGATCCAATGGAACTCCCGATATGGCCGGAGATGGAATCCTTCCTCGGCGTGACGCTGTACCCGAGTGCTGCGATCAATCGCCTCGCGTGGGCGGGCGAACGCGCCCTGCCGGTTGCGCCCACCACGTACAGCGCTCGGACGAATTTCGTTGCGGCGAATATAGGCGCTCCCGTGGGCATCACCATCAAGGATAAAGTGTACGATCGTGGCAGCAAGCGGCTGACGTTCAACGCGACTGTGTTTTTCCATCAAGGCATGAGTGGCGATTTACGACTCAACGCGCTCATCACCGAGGATGGTGTGAATCATCCGCAGCTCCGCATCACGGTGAATGGCAATCAGCTTATCGACCCGTTCTATCACAAGGCAGTCGTGCGCGGTATCTATCCGAGCGTGCTCGGGCAGCCGGTGTCCGCGTCGCAAACGTTCCAAACGCAGACCAGCGTGGACGTTCCCTTCGACATCACCTGCACGCACGCGGTGGATGACAGCGCGAACATCGTCCTCTACGTCCATCGCCTGGTGGATGGAAAGGTGGGGCCCGTACAGCAGAGTTACAGCGAGAGACTATTAGCCGGTCCCACCAGTGCGGAACGGCTTCCTGCTCCGGTTGCATTTCAATTGCACCAGAATTTCCCCAACCCCTTCAATCCCGCCACCACCATCGGCTTCGACGTCCCGCAGCGTGCGCACGTGACATTGCGTGTTCACGATGCGCTGGGCAGAGCGTTGTGTACGATTGTGGATGGGATACTGGAGGCGGGAATGCATACGGCGAGCTTCGACGGCTCCGATCTGCCTTCGGGACATTATGTGATCAGCATGCATGCCGACGGTGTGGTGCTCACCAAGACCATGACCTTGCTGAAATAATTCATCCAACTCTGAAATGCGCACGGGCGCGGGTGACAATGCACTCGCGCCCGTTGCGTTCATGTGGTGGATGTCTGTTACCGACTATTCTTCCCGTGCGGTGCCGTAGGAATTCTCCGTGATATCGAAAATCACTCCGTCCAGCCAGAGCAACGTTCCATCCGAGGCATGAATGCCGATTCCTCGTTCG
>JAMIQH010000108.1:0-8696 GCA_035914695.1 Bacteroidota bacterium
GATGTTCGGACAGTCTCCACTCTCACGATAACGACAAGGAGAAACGCAGGCGATTTCAGCGGTACTGTTTGTTCAAATTAACGGATATTCCCCGCTTATTGGTTGATACAACCGCCCCGCTGTGTTTCCCCGAGTCACTCTCTCCGCGGCGCCAGCTCGAGAGACTACCCTGAGCCCCGGATGCGACAATGCACCACATCCACCCTCACCGGTGCATGCCGCGAACCCTCATTTCCGGAGCTCGCTGTCCGTAGCCCGGCATGTGTACCGTTCCCTCGCGGATGGCATGCCGAAATAATCCTATTGCTGCGACGCCACGCCGTATCGGCGCCCTCCAGCATTCGCCTGAATGCAATTGCACTCGCTGACTTCCGTAAGGATCAACGAGGACCATGTGAGGTTGTAGAACGAATCTGATTCAAGAACGGAAACCGGACGGTACCATGGCAGAAAAATTGGTGTTCATCGTGGACGACGAGGAGCCCCTTCGTCGTATGGTCTCCCAAAAAATTACCAAGAGTTGGGGATACCGCGCGCGGTCATTCGGCAACGGGGAGACGGCATTGGCCGCTCTCGATGATGCTCCGGATGCGATTCTTCTCGACCTTTCCTTGGGCGAGCTTGGCGGAATCGAATTTTACAAGGAAGTGCGCAGGCGTAACCCCGACGTTCCGGTGATTATGCTCGCCGAGGCGGAAAGCCCGCAGCTTGTGACGGAGGCGATAAAACTTGGTGCGGTGAGCATACTGAGTAAACCGATTGATTTCACGCAACTCGAAGTGGCCCTGAAAACCGCATCAAAGCTCTCCAGAATCAGCAAGGAACTTGCGCGGATGAGCGAATCGATGGAAGAGTCGGTGTCCAGTGGCTCGCTCATCGCGGAATCGCGGCCCATGCAGCTCGTTGAGCGCTTGATCGGAAAGATCAAGGATACCGACATGACCGTGTTGATCACAGGAGAAAGCGGCAGCGGTAAAGAAATGGTCGCCCGGGCGATTCATTTCACCGGCAAGCGCAGGAGAGGCCCGTTCGTCGTGTTGAACTGTGCGGCGATCCCCGTGGATTTGCTCGAGAGCGAACTGTTTGGGCATGAGCGCGGGGCGTTCACCGGGGCGACGCAGCGGAAGGTGGGAAAATTCGAGCAGGCGGATGGTGGAACGATTTTCCTGGATGAAATCGGAGATCTCGATCTTGCATTGCAGGCGAAATTACTCCGTGTCCTGCAGTACAAGGAAATCGAGCGCGTCGGCGGTGATCGCACCATCAAGATCGACGCACGCATTCTCGCCGCCACCAATCGCAATCTCAAAGAGTCGGTGAAAAAGAAGCTGTTCCGCGAAGACCTGTACTACCGCCTCGCCAGCTTCCCCATTCACATGCCGAGCCTTCGTGAGCGCGGCCCGGATATCATCATCCTGGCGGAATCCTTCGTCAACAAGTACGCGGATGAGTTCTCACGCAGTGTCAAAGGATTCACCCGCGAAGCGATCGAGATCATGTACCACTACCCGTGGCCGGGCAATGTGCGTGAGCTGGAGAGCGCGGTGAAACGTGCGGTGATTTTAGCCGAGGATGAATTGATCACGGCGCAGGATCTTCCCGTCGTTGCTCAACCGTTCAAGGACTCGAGCATGGAGCTGGAGGTCGAAGGCCGCTTGTTCCACGACAACAAGATCGTCCCTCTGGATAAAATCAAGGAACAAGCCATTCGTCGTGCGGTGGAAATCACCCGTGGCAATCTTGCGCAAACCGCTCGACAACTCGAAATCAGTCGTTCCACACTGTACAAGCTGATCGAGAAGTACAAGGTCAAACTCTGACGCACAGATATCCCGCTGCCGCATGGCGTTGGAAAGTGCGTCATGCGGCAGCGAGACTATGAATATCGAACTTACCTTTCCCTATCTGCACGCGTACGAAGAAGTCGCGGCCGCCGTTGCGCAGCGATGCGGCGGTGCCGTGCCGTTTCGCATACTCAAACGCAGTATCGATGCGCGACAACATCGGTCGATCCGTGTGCAGTACTCCATCAGCACGGATTGCTCCGATCCCGCCGAGGAAATTCGCGAAGCGGTGCGGAGGCAGGCGACTCGTCTTCTCGCGTCTGGAGCGACACAGCAGTTTCGTCCGGTAGTGGTGGGGAGTGGGCCGGGAGGCATTTTCTGCGCGGATTGGTTGTTGCTGCACGGTTTCAAGCCCATGCTGCTCGAGCAGGGTCCGGACATGCGCCGACGCGTACGGGACATGGCGCGGTTCATGAAGCACGGAGAGCTTCATCCGTATTCCAACATCTGCTTCGGTGCCGGAGGCGCAGGAACGTACAGCGATGGCAAGCTGATCACGCGCATCCGTTCTCCGTACATCCCCTTCATCATGCGTCGCTTCGTGGAATTTGGCGCTCCCGAAGACATTCGCTATGTGTACAATCCGCATCTCGGTTCGAACAAAATTCGGCAGTGTATCACACGTCTGTTGGATGATCTCGCACAACGCGGGGTGAGTCTTCGCTATGAAACACGCGTGACCGGCTTGTCGTCGACGGGAAACGCGGACGCCATCGCCGTGGGCACCGATGTGGATGCCGCTCCCCTCGAGGCCCATGCGGTGTTCCTGGCCACAGGACATTCCGCGCGCGACGTATACCGCTTCCTGCGCGAGAGGGATGTGTCCATGGAACTCAAGGACTTCGCCATCGGGGTGCGTGTCGAACATC
Organism: Bacteroidota bacterium; assembly: GCA_035914695.1. Lineage (GTDB taxonomy): Bacteria > Bacteroidota > Ignavibacteria > SZUA-365 > SZUA-365 > JAOSJT01. Next base: position 2,714 of record JAMIQH010000108.1, read on the forward strand.
CGGCCGAGAGCATTTGCGCGATGCAGTACGGCGCAGCGTACAAGCAGCACTACCCCGGCATAGAAACAGCGCAGTACAAGCTGGCACGTACCTGGAAGGACGAAGACCGCGCGGTGTATTCCTTTTGCATGTGTCCCGGTGGTTACGTGCTGAATGCGAGTTCCAGCACGGACGGGGTTGTGACCAATGGCATGAGCAATTATCTGAAGAGCGGAAGATTTTCCAATGCCGCCATTGTGGTGAACGTCTCCGCGCGCGATCTCGAGAGGGAAGGGTACGGAGGCCTTGATGGCGGCGTACGATTCCAGGCGGATCTGGAATCCGCGTTCAGGGCGTCGGTTAATCCCGCCGGTTCCTGTGCCACCATCCCCGGACAGCGCTTGACGGATTTCCTGGCAGGACGGGAGAGCGTCACGCTCTCGCCGAGTTCCTGCGTCAACCCTGTGGCGCCCGCGGCGATACATCGTTTGTTGCCGGAGTACATTCGCGCGAGTCTCGTTCGCGGCTTCGAGGCATTCGATCGCAAAATGGCGGGTTTCGCCAGGCATGCCGATGCGCAGATATTTGGTGTGGAAAGCCGAACATCTTCGCCGTACCGCATTTCGCGTGACGCAACGAGTCTACGCTCGCCCGCGCTCGGAGGCCTGTACCCCGTGGGCGAGGGTGCCGGCTACGCCGGGGGTATCACCTCGGCTGCGGTGGATGGGATACGTGCCGCACAGGCGTGGATAACTACCTTCATCGAAGCAGACGAGCGATTTCAACAAAAAAGCCGTTCCGCACTTGATCCCGGAGCCGAAGAGGCGTAATATCGCAGATCGGAACCTGAACTCATTTCATCGCAACCATGAGCATCAACGAAATCACCACCCTCGTATTCAGTGTCGTCACTCTTCTTTTCGCCCTCTATGGCTTCATCCTCCTCGTGCGCGTTGGGAGCCGCGTCATACGCGCGCTCGACGTGTACATTGCGAAGAACGAGAGCAAAACACAGTAAACCCGCGACGATGCAGTGAGCACTCGCACCGCCTATCGCGTGACAAGGAATGTCCGCGAAACGCGCTGGCCGCCACTTTCCAATGTGAGGATGTAACTCCCCTGCGGAAGAGTGGAAATGTCAATTGCACGGGATTTCAGCCGACCGGGAGCGAGTTGCTCCACCGCCGTGCGTTCACGTCCGAGCATGTCCACTACCCGCAACCGCGCGTAACCGGATTCGGGAACGCTGACGCGTACATGCAGCTTCGCATCTTCGGCAGACACGGGATGCGGATGGAAGCTGTCAATGGAAAGCCCGGTGCGTTGAGGCGCCGGTGAGGCGCTACTTACCGTGGAGGTGAAGCGAAGGACTTCGCCGCTGAAACTGCATGCGTACAGCTCGTTGGCAGCATCAACGCCGAAGGAGGCGATGTTCTGACTGGAGCGCAGCAGCATAGTGTTCTCCGCATTGCCGGGACCAGCGTAATCCAGCGCCCAGATATTCCCCGAGACGAAATCGGCGTAGATGTACTTGCCCTGGAGTTCGGGGACGCGCGTTCCACGGTACACATATCCACCCGTAATGGAAGCGCCATCGGAGCGCCCGTAGGTCACCACCGGTTTTTCCAGGCCGCTCTCGTCACAGCCGCTGGCGGGATTGTAGCACACAAAGCCCTCCATGACCCGCCAACCGTAATTTTTCCCTCGTTCAATAATATCCACCTCCTCGAAACGATTCTGGCCTACATCCCCGGTCCACAGGCGTCCACTTACCCTGTCGAAACTGAAGCGCCAAGGATTGCGCAGACCATAGGCCCAGATTTCTTCGCGGTGACCGGCGGTGTTTCCCGCGAAGGGATTGTCGGCAGGTATCGCATAGCGCTTGTCGGCGACCTCCCGCGACACATCGATTCGGAGGATTTTTCCAAGGAGATTTCCGAGGTTCTGCGCATTGTTCTGCGGATCGCCGCCCGATCCGCCGTCGCCGGTGGCGATGTAGAGGAAACCGTCGGGACCGAAGGCGATTTGACCGCCATTGTGATTGCTGTATGGTTGGGGAAATTCCAGCAGCACACGTTCGCTGAGCGCATCGGCGACATGGGGGGCACCGGGTGCCATGGAGAAGCGGGAAATCACGGTGCGACGCGGATTGCTGGCGGTGTAATTCACGTAGAAATATCCATTCTGTGTGAACGCCGGATCGAAGGCGAGGCCCAGAAGGCCTTCTTCGTTGCCGGAGGAATTCACGCGGCTGCGAATATCGAGAAACACCGCGCTCACAGTTACCGCGCTGCTGTTATCGAAGGTGAGAATTCGGCCCGACTGCTCCACCACGTACAGACGGTTGCTCCCATCGCCCGCATGCTGCAGGTCGACGGGACGGTTGAAGGAAAGGGCAGGAAAGGCGTTTTCCAACACGACCTGGGCACGCAGGAGGGCTGGAACGGTCAGTACGAAGAGAAAAGCTATGGCAATGCGCATCGCTGGTATCCTTGCATTGTTTTCGGGGATACCAGAACAACAGGAAAATCGGGCGGAGGGTTCATAAAAAAACCCTCCCGCGGGGAACGGGAGGGTTACCAAGCGTTTTTTCTAATCCCGGTAGGGAGGGCCGGGAGTAGAGCTATTGGCACATCAAATGTAACACGACGCGTGAAAAAAACAAAGGGAAAAATGCGGAACGAGATGCCGCTATCGCGTTTCCATCACGCATCGCCGGCTATTCCTTCGGCATGCTTTCCATGTCCAGCAGTTGGTCCAGCACCTCGAAGGCGTAGCGGAGATGGGGGATGACAATGCTGCCGCCGATCACGAGTGCGATATTCATCGCCTCCATAATTTCCTCTTTGCTGGATCCTTCACTCACGCAGCGGTCGAGATGGTAGAAGATGCAATCGTTGCAGCGCAGCACCATGGAACCCACGAGCCCCATCAGTTCCTTCATCTTCACCGGGATGGCGCCTTCGCGATACGCGGCGGTATCGATGGCGAAGAAGCGGGAGAACTCCTTCATTCCGGAGGAAAGTATGCGCTCGTTCATCTCTGTGCGATAGAGACGCGTTTCATGCATGGATTTCGCCATTGTGCGTCAGGCCTTCTCTTCGTACAGCGCGGAAATGGCCACGATGGTGTTCACCGCGAGATGCATGTCCTGTACGCTGATCCATTCGCGCTTGCTGTGGAAGCTGTGCTCGCCGGCAAAAATATTCGGACAGGGCAGGCCCATATAGGAGAGCCGGGCGCCATCGGTGCCGCCGCGAATGCTGCCGATTTCCGGTGTGAGGCCAATGCGGCGCATCGCTTCTTCCGCAACGGCGAGCACGTGCGGATGTTCGTCGAGCACATAGCGCATGTTGCGGTAGGACTCGTCGACATGGACCGTTGCCGTCCCCTTGGGAAACTCCGCCAGAGTTTCTTCGACCAAGCGACGGAGAAACGCCTCCTGCTCGCGCAATTCTTCTGTGGTGAAGGCCCGCAGCAGGAATTTCACCTGCGCGTTCTCCACGTCGCCGGTAAGGCCGTGCGGATGTACGTACCCTTGCTGGCCATCGGTGGTCTCGGGGGAAAGCGCATCCTTGGGCAACTTTTCCACGAAGCGCGTGGCCATTTTCACCGCGTTGAGTAGCTTGTTTTTGGCAAAGCCGGGGTGAATGCTGATGCCGTGAAAGGTGACGGTCATGCTGTCCGCACAGAAGGTTTCGTTTTCGATGGAACCGCGCTGCTCGCCGTCCACCGTGTAGGCGTATTGCGCGCCGAATTGCTTGACATCGAAATACTTGGTGCCCTGGCCAATTTCCTCGTCCGGCGTGATGCAAATGCGGACGGTGCCGTGCTTCACTTCGGGATGCTGGAGCAGAAACTGGGCCGCGTCAAAAATCTCGGCGATGCCCGCCTTGTTGTCCGCTCCGAGCAAGGTGCGGCCGTCGGAGGTGATGATGGTTTCTCCCACTTTATCGCGGAGATGCGGATTGTCTTCCACTGTGATGACAATTGAGCTGTCACCGGGCAATACGATATCGCGTCCGTCGTAGTTATCGTGCAGCACCGGTATCACACCCGCGCCGCTGACATCGGGCGAGGTGTCCATATGCGCGATGAAGCCGATGACAGGCACGTTGGCTTTATCCGTGTTCGCCGGAATCGTGGCGGTCACGTAGCCGTAGAGGTCCATCATGGCATCGCTCAAACCCATTGCGTGGAGTTCGCTCACCAGTTCGGCACCGAGGATTTTCTGCTTGTCTGTGCTGGGGAAGCTGGTGGAACTGTCGTCGGATTGCGTGTCGTAGGTGACGTATTTCAGGAAGCGATCAACGCAGGAGTATGCGTAGTCCTCTGGAATCATGGTCTATCTCCGTGTTGCGGTCGGTTGATGAGATGATTATTCATAGCGGAGCGCTTCGATGGGATCGAGGTTTGATGCTTTCCACGCGGGATACACGCCAAACAGTACACCGATGGCGGTGGTGACCACCAGACCCACGATGGCCCAGCCAATGGGAAACACCGGTGGAATGCCCAGCATGATCGCGAGGATGTTACCGCCACCCAGGCCGAGAAGGATGCCGATGGCTCCGCCAAGCTGGCAAATGACGACAGCTTCGATAAGGAATTGTGTGAGAATGGTACGTCTCGTGGCACCAATTGCCTTGCGCACGCCGATCTCACGCGTGCGCTCGGACACCGACACCAGCATGATGTTCATGATGCCGATGCCGGCGGCCAGCAAGGCGATGGCGGAGACGGCGGCGGTTCCTACGCGGATAAGGAAGGTGAGGTTGTTCACCTCGCCGATCAGGGATTCATTCGACATGATTTCGAAGTCGTTTTCCTCGCCCGGGGGCACGCGTCGTACGGTGCGCATCAGGCCGATAATTTCGTCCGTCATCGCTTCGTAGGATTCCTGGTTCGCCGATCGCGCTTGAATATTGACCCAGCGTGCCGTGCCGTATTTATTCGAAAACGTACTCAGCGGCATGACGATGAAATTATCAGCGCCGCCGCCAAACAGTCCTCCCTTGGCGGCGACCACACCGATTACGCGCATGGGAGTGCCGTCGATGCGAATGCGCTTATCCAGCGGATCCTCATTGGGGAAGAGGAAGCGCACGATTTCCTTGCCAATGACCACCACCGATTTGCCGAATTCGAGTTCCTGTTCGCTGATCATGCGACCCGACTCGATTTCGCGTGCGTTGGTGTATACCATTTCCGGCGTGGCGCCGATGATCTGCACATTGGGATTGGTCTTTTTATTGCCGTAGGAGATCAGCCCGCCCATAGTCGCGGCCTGGATATTGACATGCTCCGCGAGCCGGCTGTTGCGCCGAATGTACATGCCATGTTCGATGGTGATGTCTTTGCGGTTCCGATATTTCATGCGCGAATCCGGTCCCGTGTGTATGGGTGGATACTTCTGCACGAGCAAGGTGTTGGAGCCGAGAATGTTGAAACTGGACTCGATGGAATCCTGCAACACACTAATGCCAGTCATCACGCCAATGAAGGAAAATACGCCGATGACGACGCCGAGCAAGGTCAGGGCGGCGCGTAATTTGTTGGCCTTGAGGGCGCCCAGCGCCATACCCACGCTTTCCCTGATATCGATCGTTCGCATAGTTCTCCTGCGGAAAAGTCCTATCCACCAATATAGCGCAAATGCCCGGGAGGACAAGATAGTGATTTACGGACCACCGTATCGTGAGTTTCGGAGGGACGGATTCAAGACCGGCCAACGTTGCCGCGCTTTACCGTCCAGAGCAATCCTGCGATAATCAGCACGAAACCGAGCATTTCGCGCATGCCGAACATTTCATCGAGGATGAGAATGGCGAGAATGGTGGCGATGACGGGTTGCAGCGTGGTGTACGTGGCCACCGTGGTGGGTGAGGAATGCCTGATGGCCCAGATGTTGAGCAGGTAATTCACCAGCGTCGGAAGCAACAGAATGTAGCCCAGGGCAAGCCATACCGAAGTGTCCAGCGTGGCGAAGGGTGTGCGCAGCAGA
>JAMIQH010000109.1:0-1762 GCA_035914695.1 Bacteroidota bacterium
TGGCAATCACGGCGGGTGTGACGGCGTTGACGGTGATGTTGGAGGTGGCGAGTTCCTTGCCGAGCGACTTGGTCAGCGCGATGACACCGGCCTTCGATGCACTGTAATGTGCGGCGTTCGGATTCCCTTCCTTCCCGGCGATGGAGGCGATGCTGACGATGCGGCCGTAGCCGTTCTTCAACAGATGCGGCACGACGCTGCGGCAGCAGTAGAACGGCCCATTGAGATTGATGTCCATCACGCGCTGCCAGTCGGCGGGTTCAATCTCCCACGTCTTCGCGTTGCCACCGGTGATGCCGGCGTTGTTCACGAGGATGTCGAGTTTCCCAAAGGCTTTCACCGTGGCTTCGGTGGCGGCCTGGACGGAGGCGAGATCAGCGAGATCGACGGTGGCGGTATGCACTGTGCCCAGCGCACCCATTTCTGCCGTAGCCTGCGCGAGCGCCGCCGCGTCCACATCCCAGAGCGAGACACGAGCGCCGGAGGCGAGAAGGCGTTCGGCGATGGCGCGGCCAATGCCACGCGCGCCTCCGGTGACGATGGCGTTGCGATTATTGAGGTCGATTTCGTTCATGAATGGATGAGGTGGGATGAATCAAAGTTCCGTCCACTGGCCGGGAACGGGCACAGGGTAACGGCCTTGGGCGTCCGACTTGATCGGCGGTTCGCTCTCGTGTGTGAGTTGATCGATGCCGGGGAACCATTCGAACTTCGACGCGAGCGCTTCGTCCCACGTCACGCTGCGGCCCATGTGCATGGCGGCGCGGCCCATGATGGCGGCGAGGTTGGAATGCGCGGCGCGTTTCGCCTGATTGAAGGGCTTGTTCGTGCGGATGGCATCGAGGAAGTCGTTCCACTGATTCTGCCAGACGGTGTGCTTTTCCTTTGGCGCGCGCCATTCGATGTTCCGTCTGCCGACGTTCTGATCCTTGTAGATCTCCACATCGGCGGCGTGCGTGTTGCCGGAGAACTGCGCGGCCTTCTTGCTGCCATGCACATAGGTGGCGAAGTGGCTCTGCGTGTTCGCGGTGTAGCGCACGGTGTGCATGGCGCGGGTGCCATTGGGGAAGGTCCACTCGACATTGAAGGCATCGAGGTTCTGGCTGCAATCCGTGCTGTTCGCAGCGCGTCCGCACACGCCCTGCGCGGAGACCGGCAGCGCGTCGTGCAGCCAGCAAAGCTCGTCGATCTGATGGATGTCCATCTCCGCCCAAAGGCCGCCGCAGACCCAGTAGAATTTCGTGAAGTTGCGCAACTGCCACTCCAGTTCGCTCTTGTCCGCTGGCTTCGGCCCGAGCCCTCCCGCAGGCCCCATGCGATAGGCGCGGGTGTATTGCAGATCGCCCAGCTCACCGGCGCGGAGGCGGCGGATGAGTTCCTCGCGGTTCGGCGAGTGACGGCACATGAGACCAGCGGCACTCTTCACGCCCTTTTTCTCCGCAGCCTCGGCGGCAGCGATCACGCGCCGCACGCCGACGGGATCGGTGGCGAAGGATTTCTCCATGAAAACATTCACGCCGCGCTCCACGGCATACTCAAGCTGTTGCGGGCGAAAGCCTGCATAACCGGTGAGCAGCGCGATGTCGCCCGAGCCTGGCCGTAGCACGTCGATGGCCTTCTTGAACGCATCGAAGCCGATGAACTGGCGCTCCGAGGGTACATCAATGCGCTCTTGAAACTTGTCGTAGAGAACCGTGTGCGCCCGCTGTAGCCGGTCTTCATACAGATCGGCCATGGCGACGAGTTTCGTGATGCTACCGGT
>JAMIQH010000110.1:0-27588 GCA_035914695.1 Bacteroidota bacterium
ATGTGTCCTTCAAAGCGGGCGGCGTGGGTCGCAGGATATCGGAGCTTCGCATCAGCAGTAATGCGCCGGAGGATCCCGCCATCATTCCCCTCATTGGCCGCGGGAGCAATCCCGTGCTGCAAACAGAATCCATCGTCGTATTTCCCACCACCAAACAGGGCAGCGGCACGGAGATCGAGTTGGATGGATTCATTCGCAACACGGGCAGTGGCCCATTGCTGGTGCATGGTGTGGAATTCGTTGGACGCGATAGTGCACGCTTCGCGCTGGGCGCCATGCCGCCCTTGCCCTGGGAAATCGCCGAAGGAACGGCCGCCCCGCTGCGGCTGCGTTTCGAACCCGATGTCGTGGGCCCATATGAAGGACAGATGCGTCTCCATCACAATGCGGACAGTCAGCCCCGCAACATACGCCTCAGCGGGATTGGTGCCAGGCCCACACTGCTGACCATTCCGCTCGTCCTGTACTTCGATACCACCATGGCAACGCGCATCCAGGAAAAGGAAGTGCGCATCAAGAATACCTCGGGTGTGGAATTGCTGGTGACCGGTCTTCATGTGAGCGGTCCCGATTCGAGTGAGTTTTCCGTGCAGGCCGCGCTACCCCTTCGCATAGCCGGAGAAGCCAGCGCTCCGCTGCAACTGCGTTTCGCTCCCACCAGTGGCGGACCCAAGCGCGCGGATCTGATCATCACCTCGGATGCCACCTCCACACCGGACGTGTTGCGTATCAATGCTGCGGCTACACCGTTGGGACTTGCGTTCCCATCGACCGAACAGGCATTTACGATTCAGGATATCGCGCCTCATCCCGTCACCGGGTCCGGGGTGTTCCGCGCAATCCTGAATGTTGAAGCGGCGCAAGCGGAACGGGTTCGCTTCCATCTGCTGGATGTGCTTGGACGCGAGATCGCCTTGTCTCACATCGGACAGCAAGAGAGCGCCTCGCTTCTTCGTCTCCCTGGCATGGCGCCGGGGATGTACCTGCTGGTCGCCACGCATCCCACATTGGGACGTACCGCGCGGCCCCTACTCCTGCGGTAACTGCCGATCCCAGTAAAAGCCCCGCGCTCGGCGATCTTCACGGAAGGCGGCAAGCGCGTCCAGGTCCAGCGTGATCACACGCATGCGCGCATCACCCGTGGCAGAGAACAAGCCGTCGCTGTCCGTCGTCGTCGGGTCGGCGAAACCGCCCACACCACTTGTCCGCAGAGCCGGAAGTTGTGCATCGGCCGCCCAATCGCTGATGCCCACGTACACACCGAATTCATACGCGCGGCTCACCGCGAGATGGTGCCACAACGTGCGCGAGTAGTCTGGCGTGGGCTTGCGCGTCACCGAAAGCGCGGGCACGAGCACCAGATCGGGCAACGCCCGGGCCTGATGGAAGAGATCGCTGAACCAGAAATCCGCGCAAATCAGCACCAGCACCCGCACACCGTTGATCGAGCATTCGCCCAGCCGTGTGCCGGCCTGCACGCGCGTGCGCTCTTCGGCATAGGGACGCAGCTTGTCGTACCACATCAACACCTCGCCCGTGGCGGTCACCACCGCGCCGGTATTGCGCCGCACATCGCCTGCATATTCATGAAAAGAACCACCCACCACAGTGCATCCGCAGTGCGCCGCCAGTGAAGCGATTTCGTCGAGATACGCTTCGGCCTCATGATGGAAAAAGGCATGCTCGGGAAGCAGGAGTATATCGTCCGCCCGGGGAACATCGGGCAGGGCATCGATGCCGCGGAGGATTTCTTCGCGACTGGTTTTGTTGTCGTAGGCGATGAGACGGGGTTGCGTGAGAAGCAGTCGCGTGGTCATGCGGCACCTGTGGGCGGATCGGAAAAAAGGAATGAACTCGTTTTTTTACAACGAAGGCATGACGCCGCCGTCATGCCTTCGTATGCTCGGGCGACCTCGGCTGCGTTTCAGCGCAGCGGGCCCAGATGTTTGACCATCGATGACGCCTGCGCCGTGGGCATGATCACGATCTGGTTGATGCTCACATGCGCGGGACGCGTGGCAATGTACAGCACAGCGTCGGCGACGTCGTCGGCCTGCAACACCTCGATGTCTTCGTACACCTTGCGCGCGCGTTCGGCATCGCCACGGAAGCGAACCAAACTGAACTCCGTGTCCACCAATCCTGGATCGACCACACTGACGCGCAGCGGTGTGTCCACCACATCCATGCGCAGAGCGCGCGTGATGCCCGCCACGGCGAATTTCGATCCGTTGTACACCGCGCCTCCGGGATAGGGATCGAGACCCGCGATGGATCCGATGTTGATGATGTGTCCCGCACTCCGTTGCAGCATACCGGGCAGCACCGCGCGAGTGACGAAGAGCAAACCCTTCACATTCGTGTCGATCATTTCTTCCCAATCATCCAATTCGCCATCCTGCACTTTGGACAAACCCCGGGCGAGGCCGGCATTGTTCACAAGAATGCTGATATTCACCCACTCCGCCGGTAACCCGTCGATGGCGCTCCGCACGGCCGCGCGGTCGCGGACGTCGAGTGCGAGTGTGTGTACATCGATGCTGAATCGTGTTCGCAAATCATCGGCGAGCGCGGCGAGCAACTCCGTTCTGCGTGCGCAGAGCAGTAATCTGGCGCCCTCGCGGGCGAAATGCTCGGCGCAGGCCCGTCCGATGCCCGAACTGGCTCCCGTGATGAACACAATGGTATCGCGCAAGGATTGCATGTCCTTCTCCTCTCCGTGCCGCGGCGTGAACATTTCCCCGAACCGGCTGTGGTCAGGCGTCCGCGGTGTCGTCGTGTAGTTGTTGTTCGAGTTGGCGCAGACGCTGTTCCAGCGCGCGCACTGTCTGTATCAAATCCGGCAATTGGCGCTGTGCCGCTTCCTGCCGAAGCTCTTCGTGAATCTCCCGTGCTGGTGAGCCGCGGAACACCTTGCCGGGTCCGTGCAGCGAACGCGACACACCCGACTGCGCACTCACCGTCACATCGTCGCCGATGTCGATATGCCCCACCACGCCCACCTGTCCGGCGAGAATCACATGCGTTCCCACATGCGTGCTGCCGGAAATGCCGGACTGCGCGGCGATGACGGTGTTTTCGCCCAATTCCACATTGTGCGCAATCTGAATGAGATTGTCGAGCTTGCAGCCGCGTCGAATAATGGTGTCGCCCAGAGCGCCGCGGTCGATGGCGCAATTGGCGCCGATTTCCACGTCGTCCTCAATGCGCACCGCACCCACCTGCGGAATTTTCCGGTATTCCTTGCCCTCGGGAGCGAAGCCGAAACCATCGCTACCGATGGTTGTGCCCGCGTGGATGATCACGCGATGGCCTATCGCGCAACGGTCGAGCACGGTGACATTGGGATACAGCAAACAGTCCTCGCCCACGCGCACGTCCTTGCGCAGCACCACGCCTTCGGCGATCACACTGCGGTCGCCCACTACCACGCCCTCGCCCAGCACGGCATTGGCCGCGATGGTCACATCCGTGCCGAGTACGACCGTTGCGTGCAGCACCGCGCTGGGATGCACGCCGGGTTGGTCGTAAGGAATCGCGGGGTGGAAAATATGCAGCGAGCGCACGAAGCCGAGATAGGGATCCTTCATGCGCAACGTGGCGACATCGGTGCGCGTCATGCGGAACGTATCGGCCACGATCACCGCGGCGGCACGCGTATCGGCGAGATGGCGCTCGTATTTTTTATTCGAAAGAAACGTCACCTGTGAAGGTGACGCCTGATCGATGGGAGCAATGCCGGAGACCGTCAGCGCCCCGTCTCCTTCGAGCGAGGCGCCGATCAGATCCGCGAGTTGTTGCAAGGTCATGGACACGGTGTCGACTCAGCGCTTGGTGTCGGAATCGGGTGGCGTGGTTGGCGTGAAGCCCCCGGGCTGCTGCGTGCGGTTGGGCGGACGCTGTTCCTGCGTTCCGCGACCGCCGGGCTGCTGCGCGCCGGGAACATCGCGCGCCGGCAACGTGGTCTTGATGCGCTCGATGGCCTTCTTGGTCAAGTCGTGCTCTTCCTTGGCGTAGATGATATTGACACCGCCGCTTTTGTCGAGCACGTAATCGAAATTCAATTCCAGAGCCAGCGATTTGACCTGGTCAAATACAAGATCCTGAATGGGGCGCATAATGCGATCCTCTTCGCGGAACAGCTCGCCGTTCTGGCCGAATTTCTGATCGCGGAATTGCATGATGCGCGAATCCAGTTCCTGCAATTCGCGCTCGGCGTTGGCGCGCCCCTGATCGGTGAGAATCAGTTTGCGCTTGTCGTAGTCGTTGAATTTGGCCTGCCAATCGCTCTCGAGTTCCTGCAACTCCTTCTGCCAGCGGTCCACCATGGCGTCGAGCTGCCGCTGCGCTTCCTGCGCCTCGGGAATTTCCTTCATGATGGTGGCGATGTCGACATAGGCGATTTTTTGCTGCGCCGAGGCGCTGAAGCCGCCACCCGCCAACAGGAGAACGATGCAGAGGGAAAGGAAAATGCTACGCATGATGGGCCTCTCGGAATAATGCTACTTCGCGCCCCGTTTCAAACGATCCAGGACCTTGAACGTGTAATCGAATTTCGCTTCGGCGTACAGCAACAACGCGGCGTCCTCGACCTTGTCGAACACGAAGTTCAGCTTCTCTTCCTTCGCAACTTCTTCAATTGCGACGAGCACTTTCTTCTGCAAGGGCGAAAGCACGCTCTGGCGCAAACGCGCGGCCTCGCCGCCCTGACCGAACTTCGCTTTCTGATATTCCTGCACCTGCTGCTGCAAGCGCATCAATTCCTGCTGACGCTGTTCTTTGGCGGCTTCGGACATGGTGCCCTGCTGCGCTTGATAGGCCTCGACTTCGGATTGGAAATTGCGGCTCAGTGTTTCAAGCGTGTCCTGCCAGGTTTGCAAGCGCGCATCGAGATCGCGCTGCACTTCCTGTGCTTCGGGAAGTCCTTCGAATATTTTCTGTGAATCGACAAAACCGATTTTCAAATTCTGCGATTGTGCCTGCGCGGTCATGACCAACGCCAACAGCGCCACGGCCATGAAGGGGAGGATTCTGTTCACGTGTACCTCGTTGAGAAAAATGTGTTTGCTGTCGATACCTCGAAACAGCAATATATCAAAAACCTCTTCCGAATTGGAAATGGAAGTGCCAGCCGTCGGGCTCGCCATCCTGCGGTTCCACATCGTCGAAGCCGTAGCCGTAATCGAAGCCGATCAGGCCCACGCCCTGAATCAACAAACGCGCGCCGAATCCCGCGCTGCGCTTGAGATCGAAAGGATCGAGGAAGCGCTCGTTGAGCCACACATTGCCCGCTTCGGCAAAGGCCAGCAAATACAGCGGCATAGGATTGAGCGTCAGCGCGAATCGCAGCTCGGCCACGTAATGCGAGTAAATCGTTCCTCCGGCAATCTGTCCGTTCACGCGGGGACCGATGCTGCGATCCTCGTAGCCGCGCAAGGCCTCGGTCTGATACTGCAAACCATTGCCGCCCATGTAGTAGTACTCTATCGGCGGAATGTACGAATCCTCGCCAAAGCCCTTCACCACGCCGAACTCCGTGCCGGTGTACAATGTCAGGCGGTTCTGCTCGCCTATGCTCAGCAGCGGAGTGAACCACATCAACTCCAGGCGATGCTTGTGATAATCCACCGAGCCCGGAAGGAAGCCGCCGCTTAATTCCGTCGTCAACGCGACACGCGAGCCGGAGCTGGGGAAAATGGGGGAATCCAGCGAATTTCGCGACAACACCTGCGTCAAACTCACCTGCGTGTATTCGCCGGTGGAATAGAAATTACCTCCGTCCTTCACGTCCAATTCCTGGAAGCGCAGGAACCAGTCGCCGCGCGAGAAATCATCCGGATAACGGAAGCGGCGGCCCAGATTCACCGAGGCGCCGGTGCGGCGCATGTCGAACACGTACTGCTGGCGCTCGTCGTAGAGCGAGAAGCCGATCGACGTGGGTGAATCGAGGAACCACGGCTCGGTGAACGACAGCGAGAAAATGCGGAAGCGCGAGGCCTCGCCGAACTGCCACTCGAAATTCAGAATCTGTCCCGCACCGCCGCGGAAGGGCTCGGCAATGTTGAAGTTGTTAAACGTCAAACCAAACGCACCCGTGGCGCCAAACGTCCCGCTGTATCCCACCGAAGCGTTGAAGGTGTCGCTGGAACGCTCCTCCACATTGTAGATGATGTCCACCAGCGAATCGTTCACCATCTGCGGTTCCGGACGAATGGTCTCCGGATTGAAATAGTTGAGCGTGGCCAATTCGCGAATCGAACGAATGATGGCGGAACGGCTAAAATAATCGCCGGGCCAGGTGTACAGCACGCGACGGATGACCTTGTCCTGCGTCTTCGAGTTGCCGCGAATCACCACATGCCCGATGCGGGATTTATTGTTCTCCATCACGGTGATGATCACATCCACCGAATCGGCGGCCACGCGCAGACGCTCGTCCTGAGCGAAAAAGCGCAGATACCCGGTGTCGAGGTACAGCGAGGCCACGTCGGTTTGATCCTTGTTGCCCTTGAGATTTTCCTCGAAACGCGTCTCGTTGAACACATCGCCGCGCTCGAAGCCCAGGCGACTGCTGAGCACCGAATCCGGATACACCGTGTTGCCTTTCCACACGATATTGCGGATGAAGGAGCGCGCGCCTTCGTCCACAGTGATGTGAATGAACATGCCGCGCTTGTCGTCGCTGTACCAGATGCTGTCGCTCACGACCTGTGCGTCGAGAAAGCCCTCCTCGCGGTATTTGGCCACGATGAGTTCCTTGTCCTTCTCGTAGAGGTCGCGCTTGAAATGCGAACTGCCCCAGAATTTCCACCAGGCGCCCTGGCTGGTTTCGTCCATGGCACCGCGCAAATCCGACTCCTCGAAGGCGGTGTTGCCGGTAAAGGTTATGCGCTCGACCTGTACTTCCGGTCCTTCGTCGATGTCGACGATGAGATTCGCCCGGTTGTCGCGGGGATTGGTGATCTCCGGCGTCATGGTCACCGTGGCGAGGAAGTAGCCCTCGTCCTCGTACGCTTTACGCAGTTTGCGCTCGATACGATTGAAGTCGGTGGGGCGCAGAATCTGCCCTTTCACCAAACCGATTTTCGTTTCCAGATCCGAGGAGCTGAATTCATCGTTGCCGTTGATGACGATGTTTTCGAGCCGCGGCAATTCCTTGACACGGATTTTCAGATACACTCCGTCGGACACCTGCCTGTCGATGACAATCTGCACGTCCTCGAAGAGGCGCAGATTCCACAGGCGGCTGATGGCCTTTTGCGTGGCGTCGCCGGGAACGACGATTTCGTCGCCCGTGCGCAGGCCGGAGGTGTACACGATGGTGTTGGGATCGGCGGTGACCGCCCCTTCCACCGTGACGCTGAGGATTTTGTACGCCTGTTGGCGCGGGGCCTGCTGCGCCAGCGCCGGCACGGTGAGTGCGACGCAGATGAGCAGTGTGGAGAGTACGAGCTTAGATGCTTGAGATTGCATTCATCAGTTCTTCTTTGGCCTTTTTCCACCGCGAGCCGTTGCCCTGCAGCTGTTCGCTGACAAGGCCGAAACGGCGCTCGCGCTGCTGGAACGACCGTACGGCCTCCACCAGTTCGAGCGAGCGGAATTCAGGCCAGTAACACGTGCTGATGTATAATTCGGTATACGCGAGTTCCCAGAGAAGGAAATTGCTCAGCCGCAATTCGCCGCTGGTGCGAATCAGCAAATCGGGGTCGGGGAGGGCGGCTGTGGATAGATGCGAGGAAATCAACGCGTCGTCGATATCCTCGGGTGAAATGCGTCCGCTACGCACGTCCATGGCGATGCGCTTCATGGCGCGCACGAGATCCCAACGCCCGCTGTAGCTCAGCGCGAGATTCAGCGTGAGACCGGTGTTGTTCTGCGTTTTCTCGATGGCGCTCGTCAGTTCGCGCTGCGCCTCGGTGGGGAGTTTGCCGGTTTCACCCATGGTCATCAAGCGCACGCCGTTGGCGTGCAAACTGTCCAACTCCTGTCGCAGCGAGCTGACCAGCAGACCCATGAGCATGGACACTTCGTCCTGCGGACGCTTCCAGTTTTCCGTGGAAAAGGTGTACAGGGTGAGATACGACACGTTGATACGCGCGCAGGCCTCCACGATTTCGCGCACCGAGCGCACGCCCTCGCGATGTCCCATGGCGCGCGATTTCCCGCGCTGCTTGGCCCAGCGGCCGTTGCCGTCCATGATGATGGCGATGTGGCGGGGAATGTTCCCGGTCGAAGCAAGTCCGTCTAGCTCCCTTCGCGCTTCGTCCGTCATCGTATTCTTGGCCAACGTCAGAATCTCCTGTTCACTTCAAAAAGAAGGATCAAATAACATAGAACTTTCCATGCGGAATGTCAAGGTAATCCGCAGTGGACCGCTTGGCGTAACTCATTGCCAATTCATCAGTTACCCGAACCGCCCCGTAGGCCGGACTCAGCGCGCCGCGTCGATGATGGCCGCGAAGGCGGCGGCGTCCAGCGACGCGCCTCCAACCAGTCCGCCATCCACATCAGGTTGACGGAACAGCTCGGCGGCATTGTCCGCTTTCACCGACCCTCCGTACTGAATCACCATGTGCGCGGCGGTGTCGGTGCCCGCCATGTCGGCGAGTACGGAACGGATAAAGGCATGCGCTTCCTGCGCCTGCTCCGGCGTGGCGGTGCGTCCGGTGCCGATGGCCCATACGGGTTCGTAGGCCAGAATCACTCCACGCAGTTCCTCGGCGGAGATGCCGGCAAGGGATTCGCGCATTTGAATTTCCAACACGGGCCGGGTTATACCACGTTCGCGCTGCTCCAGCGTCTCGCCGATGCAGACGATGGGGCGCAGGCCATTGCGCAATGCTTGCTGCAGCTTGGCGTTCACCAGCTGATCGCTTTCATGGAAGTACTGCCGGCGCTCCGAATGCCCCAGAATCACCTGCGTGCAGCCGAGCGAGAGCAGCATGGCAGCCGAGCTTTCGCCGGTGTATGCGCCGCTATCGGCGGCGTGCATGTTCTGCGCACCCACACCAATGGACGTGCCGCGAAGTTCGTCGATCACCGCTGCGAGCAAGGGTGCCGGCGGACAGAGCACGACGCCGACATGCGGCGGCAGCGCTGCGTTCCGGACATGCGCGTTCACGGCGCCGGCCAGAGTGCGCGCGGTGGCGACATCGAGATGCATTTTCCAGTTTCCGGCAACGATGGTGCTTCTCATGCTGATCCTGATTGTGTCTTGCGCGATGGGACTGCGAACTGCCAATCGACAATATACACAGTTCGATGAGCAATCGCAGGTCAATGTTCCTTCGTGGAAACCCGCGTCCCCCGCGTCGGCTGCGCTCACGACGGAGCCGATGGTGATAAAGAAAAACCGCCTCGAGAAGAGGCGGTTGTGCTGTGGACAGGGACGGAATTGAACCGCCGACACATGGATTTTCAGTCCATTGCTCTACCAACTGAGCTACCTGTCCAGAGACAGTTTCAAAATATACGTGAAAATTGCGTCCGTGTCAACTGCGCATCGCCGCGCAACGCCTTGGCTGGTGGCATGGGTGTTGATCGCGATCGGGACGGCGAAGGAGCGGTGAATCCGCGTCGTACGTTGTATATTCCAACAAATCTCGCAGGTGTTCCATGCGTTCGTTCGCCGTCGCTCTGTTGTTGCTCGCCATTCCGCTGCACGCCCAGCAGTCGTTGCTGGATGCGCGCATGCGCGATGCCATGACGCGCGTGGACGCGGCGACGCTTTTGGCGCACGCGCGTGTGCTGGCGCATGATTCGCTGCGGGGACGCGCCACCGGCACGGAAGGCACGGCACGCGCCGCTGCGTATCTGGCTTCGCGGCTCGGGGAGTACGGACTGCGCGCCCTGCCCGGTGCTCCGGGGTTCCTCCAGCAGGTGCCATTGCACGGCAGTATTCCCTTGCCCAGCAGCTCCCTGCAATTGCATGGAGCGGAAGGCGTGCGTGAACTCGCGTTGTTTGAGGATTATCTGCTGTACAAAACCGGCGCGCAAACCTTTATTCCCCGGCCACAACGTCTCGTCTTCGTGGGTTACGGCATTGTGGCGCCCGAATTCGATTACAACGACTATCAGAACATCGATGTGACGGATGCCATCGTGGTCTGTCTGGATGGTGAACCGCCGTCGAACGATGATGGATATTTCGATGGACCACGCAGCACACTCTATTCGATTCCTGAAATGAAGCAGCGCATCGCACTGTCTCGTGGTGCGCGTGGAAGCATCGTGCTGCCCGTGCCCCGCAGCGCGCGGGGATACGGTTGGGCGGACTGGGTGCGTATGTTCTCCTTCGAAGAGGTGATGCCGCCCATCATGTTGCCTTCGCACCTCAGCGTATTGATGCGCCTGGAGGTGGCAACGATGTTGTTCGCCGGTGCGCGCTATTCGCTTACGGAGGTGCTCGAAATGGATGCCCGCGGCAGTGTGCGCAGCTTTCCCCTGAAAACGCGCCTGACCTTCATCGGGCGGTTTCGCGAGCGGGATTTCGTGGACCACAACGTGGCGGCGCTGTTGCCGGGTAGTGATCCACTGCTGCGCGATTCCTACATCATATGCTCCGCGCATTACGATCATCTGGGTATCGGTCCGGCTGTGCGTGGCGACAGTGTGTACAACGGGTTGGTGGACAATGCGCTGGGCACGGCGGCTGTGCTGGAGTTGGCGCGGGTGCTGTCCACCGAGGAATTCAGACCCCGTCGATCCGTGGTATTCCTCTTCGTAACCGGCGAGGAAAAAGGACTACTGGGTTCGCAATACTACTGCGCGAATCCGCTTGTGCCTTTGCACAAAAGCATCGCCAATCTCAACATCGATGGAGTCGCGATGATCGATGAATTCGATGATATGCTGGCCATTGGCGCGCAGTATTCCACGCTGGAGCAGATGATGGCTTCGCTCGGTGGCGAGTTGGGGCTGCGCTTGGCCGAGGTGCCTCCGGTGTTCGAAATCAACGATCCCTTCGCGAGTTCCGATCATATCGCCTTCGCGCAGGCGGGTATTCCGTCGATGCTGGTGATGGAGGGCATGTCGTATCGCAATCTCGGGGCCGCGGGCTTCGAGGCCTTCGTGAACTGGGGCCGCGAGCGCTATCACACGCCCTTCGACGATCTTGAGCAGCCACTGCATACCGGCGCGATGACGCAACATCTGCGGCTGCTGCTGGCCACACTTTCCATGCTCGCCAATACCTGGTCGCCTCCGCAATGGCTGCGGGGCGAGAAATTCATCAACGCGCGTTTGCAATCCATCGCGGAGGGAACATGAGCGGAAGCAGGGCTTCGGCATCGATACGCGGTATGCTCCTCCTGACGTCCGCAGTGCTGCTGCTCTCTTGCGGAGGCTCGCAGCCCGACGGAACGCACGGGCCGGCTGTCATCCGCATCAAGGGCTCCGACACCATGCTGCAACTCACCACGCGTTGGGCGGGCGAGTTCATGCGCTCCCATCCAGACATTGCCGTGTACGCCGAAGGCGGCGGCACCGAGAGCGGCATCGAAGCCCTGATCGACGGCGATGTGCAACTCTGCGCCGCTTCGCGCACGCTGCTGCCCGATGAGGTACGGCGTTTGTTGAAAAAGCGCGGCTACCTCGGCATTACCGTGTTGACTGCCAAGGATGCCTTGAGCGTGTATGTGCATCCGCGAAACACGGTGCGGTCATTGAGCATGGAGCAACTGCGTGGTTTGTTCACCGGGACGATTCGCAACTGGAGCGAGGTGGGTGGGCCCAATCTCCCTGTGCTGGTCGTGAGCCGCCAGCCCAATTCGGGTACGTACCTCTTTTTCGAAGAGCATGTGCTACGCGGTGATCCCTACAGCGATGCCGCCATGACAGTGCCCACCACCGAGGCGGTGATCCGCGCGGTGGCTGCTTCGCCCGGTGCTATCGGGTACGGCGGACTGGCCTACGGTGCGGATCTCGTGCATTGTGCCATCGACGGTGTGGAACCCACCATGGAAAAGGTACGCGATGGCTCGTATCCCATCTCCCGCTATCTGTACCTCTTCGCCGCCGGACCGCTGACAGGCCCCGGTAAAACCTTCATCGACTGGGTGCTGAGCGACGAGGGACAGGCCATTGTCGCCAGTATCGGCTACATCCCGCTATGGGATGTTCGCAAGGAAATGGAATAACTCGCGTAGCGCCGGGGCCCTTTCGAGGAGCATGAACATGGTGCTGATAGGATTTTTCGGATTCGACATGGTTCTAAAACCACGGATTTCACCGTCTTACATGTTCCTTCGTCACACCCGGGAGAATGAAAACGGTGCAAGTGCCTTGATTACTGTCGGAGCGGATCGACAGAGTTTCAAAACCACAGTCATACGCTGAATCTCCCGCCGCGCTTTCGCTAGGGTGCACTCTTCACTCCGGGAACATCCCGCCACCCGACCTGTGTTGCTGGTATTCGTGATCATTCACCACCAGCGAACGAGGATATCATGTCGACAACAATCACTGTTGCCAATGCAGGCCCCATCATCGTCGAGGGCGAATTCACCGTGGTCGATGCGCAAGGAAACAGCTACGGCCTCGGAGGGCGGACGCGCATCTCCCTGTGCCGCTGCGGGCAGTCGTCGAACAAGCCCTTTTGCGACGGCACGCATCGTAGTTGCGGTTTCGACGATGCCGGCACCGCGCGGGACTTGCCGCCAGCGAAGGCCTGAGACGAACGTCTCCGAACCGTGAAAGCTACGAGTCGCTGTGCAACGGGGTAGGCCATCGCGTCTGCACACAAGCCGGGGTGCTACACGATTCCCGACACTGAAAAGCAGAGAGGAGCGGCCAGACAGCCGCTCCTCTCCGTAAGCATACCAATGCGTTGCTCGTCGCCCGTTGCCTCAGGCCGCTCCGCGTGCGTCGAGCGCGGCGAGTACCGCGGCGCATTGTTCCTGCGCGCGCGCAAGCAGCGCATCGGCCTCGCCACGAATACGCAGCGTGAAGTCCGCATCCTTGATGCCGCCGAGATTGATCAACACATTTTTGTGCGCGCCCCAGATGCCGGTTTCCAGTGCTTTGGCGCCGACTTCAAGATCGGAGCGTGAACTCATGTTGCCATGCGCGGCCATTTCCAGCATCGCGGGCCAGCAGCGATCGGCGATGCGCATGGTGCCGAGCGGAATCTCGATAGCCTTGCGCAAGCCGGCCTGCATGGCCGCCGTGCGTGCGGTTTTCTGCTCGTCGGTGTCCTTGGGCATGCCCAACGCTTCCATGTAGTCGTTGAAGGCGTTGGTGTCCGCATCGATCATGGGGAGGAGATCTTTCATCGCGTGATGCAGAGGCGGAATCAGCTCGCGCATCACAGCGTCCTTGTCCTCGAATTTGCGTTTGCCATAGGTCATCCAACCCACCATGGCACCCAGTCCCGCGCCGAGCGACGCGATGAGCGCGGAAGCCGAGCCGCCTCCCGGCGCGGATGTGCGGGCGCCGGTCAATTCCACAAAGGCGCGCACGCTCATGCTGGCCAGCGGTTCGGCGTTGTCGTCCTCGATCATGTATTCGATGATGCGCTTGCGCGGATCGAAGCGCGAGACGGAATTGAGGCCGAGGCGCTCGATGACGAGACGGATTTTCTGATCCTCGTCGATGATGAACAGATGTTCCTTCGCCATGTAATACTCTGCCGCCATGAGCATGGCGTGCAGGGGTATCAGGCCCACGATTTCCGAACCGGCGACGGCGAGATTGAGTTCGCGCGCATCCTTGGCCACTTCCTCGAAGGCGACATGTGGCGCGGTGACGTGGAAATTGTCGAGATTCATCGACACCTGCGCCATGTTGTATTCGTCCACCCACCAGCCGATGGCTTTCACGGCCTGCAGACGGCCGGGTTCGCCTTCGCCGCGGCCCTGCTCGCGAATGTTCAATGCGATGCGATGGGCTTGTTCCTTGGTGCCCAGGACATTGACGTTGTAGGCCACAAGGAAGAAGCGGGCTCCCGTGGCGGTGGCACCCCAGCGCGGCACGAATTCCGCCGGACCGAAGTCGGGCTTCCACTCGGGCAGCGTGATACGCGACGGAATGGCTTCGTATTCACCGGTACGGATGTGCTTGAGACTTTTCCTGTATTCGATGGGCTGCGCTTCCTCGTAGAGGTAGATGGGAATGCCGAGTTCTTCGGAGGCGCGGCGGCCGAATTCCTTGGCGCAGGCCACGCATTCCTCCATGGTCACGTTCGCCACCGGCACAAAGGGACAGACGTCCATCGCGCCCATGCGCGGATGCTCGCCGCTGTGCTTGGTCATGTCGATGCGTTCCTTCGCGACGCGCGCCGCCGCTAGCGCACCCTCAACCACCGCCTCGGGAGATCCGACGAAGGTGTACACGGTACGGTTGGTCGACTTGCCCGGATCCACATCCAGCAAGGTGCAGCCGGACGTCTCGCGTATGGCGGCGGCAATGGCGTCGATCACGGATTGATCGCGTCCTTCGGAGAAGTTGGGAACGCATTCGACGATTTTTTTCATGGCACTACAGTTCCTTGGTGGTACAATTCTCGCCCTGCGGATATGCGCGCGGTTTTTTCACGAGCGACGCGGTGCGCGCATCCATAAACATAGTACGCCGACATCGGAAATAAAATGCGGCCAGCACACGTCGCGATTCGCGTCGCGATTCGTATGTGTGTCACGCTGTGTGGAAGGGTGAGGTATGATGGAAAAGGGTGAATGGGTTTAACCGCTCGCGGCGCACGGATGGGTGTCGATGGCGATCCCGCCAAGTCGATGCACCGTCCGCGACGCAGCGACGGAACATCTGTTCGGGTGCAACACGAAACACATCACGCAAACGACGCACTCCCCCTCCCGTGCAATGCTCTGCGATCATGGAGATTATTGTTTCGAGCTTTTCGCGCCGATCGCGAGTGAAGACCCATCGCGGATGAAGGCCCATTGCGGTCGATAAAAGACCTTGACCTTGCGAGGGGAAAGCCGTAGGTTGCGTTTTGTGCCCGTCGGAGGAATAACTGTATTTCGGTCCATTTCTCGTTGAGTTCGCGTTCGATGCAACCCATCGACGAGTCGCATTGTCATTGTACCTTATAGATCGAGGCGTCCCAGGTGCGCTCTCGACCAGAAACCCAAAGTAGAACACGCGGTTTATGTCAGACGAAGCGCAACGCAAAGCCATTCTCCTCGTCGAAGACGACGAACAAAGCATGACCTACGTGCAGGTCCTTCTCCGCAAACAGTACGATGTGCATCTGGCGCAATGGGCCAGTGCCGCATGGGACATCCTTCAGAGCACGCCCATCGATCTCATTCTCATGGACATTTCGCTGCCGGGTACGGAGAATGGCCTCGAACTCACGCAGCGTATCAAAGCCACCGCATCCCTCGCGGCTATTCCCATTATCGTGCTTACGGCACACGCCTTCCCGCGCGACCGCGTCAACAGTCTCGCCGCAGGTGCCGACGCCTACATCTCCAAACCCTTCGACCGGCATCACCTGCTGGAAACCATCGGCTCACTGCTCCCCGCGTAACTCATCCAGCGCCGCGAACAGCACATCGATTTCGTCCGTCGTATTGTAGAAATGCGGCGCGATGCGCACATGCCCCACGCGTGCCGAAACGGTGATGCGCCGCTGCCGCAATCCGGCTTGTATCGCCTCGGCCCGTTCGTGCCGGAAGGTGACAATGCCAGCACGGCGTGCCGGATCGGAGGGCGTGATCACGGCAAGGCCGCGCTCGATGGCGCGTTGGTATGTGTGCGCCGCGTTGTTCCGCACGAGACGTTCCACCTCATCGTGTCCCACGGCGCGAAACAAGCGCAGCGCTCCGTGATAGGCGTGGAGGCCAATGGAGTTGAAGGTGCCGCTCTCGTAACGCCGTGCATCCTCAAGCAGGTCCACGCGGTAGTCGAAGAAATTCCACGCATCCTTCACATTGATCCACCCCAACACCGCTTGTTGCAATATGTCCTGCACACGCTCGGACACGTACACGATGGCCAGTCCCTGGGGGCCCATTTGCCATTTTTGCACACCCGCCGAAAGGAAGTCCACGGGCGTTTCGGCGAGGTTGAGGCGAATGCCTCCCACACCCTGTATCGCGTCCACGCTCAAGAGCACGCCATGCGACTCGCACAGGGTCTTGAGCGCCGCGAGATCCACGGTGTAGCCCGAAAGAAACTGCACCCAACTGATGGCCACGAGCCGTGTACGCGGGGTAATGGCGGCCTCGATGTCCTCGATCAGCACCTGTCCGTCGCGCTGCGCTACGAAGCTCAACTCCACCCCGTGTCGGCGCAGGTTGAGGAAGGGGTAAATGTTGGCGGGAAACTCCTGGTCCACGAGAATCACGTGATCGCCGTGCCGCCAGGGAAAGCCGGCCGCGAGGATGTTCAGTCCCTCCGAGGTGTTTTGCGCGAAGGCGATGCGCCCCGCGTCGCAGCCGATCATCTCGGCCGCCCATACGCGTGCTTCGCCAATGATGCGCATGGTGGCGGGGTAGGTGTCGATGTCGCCGCGCGCGCGTCCGTCAATGAACTCTCGCACACTTTCCTCCATCATGCGCGACCAGGGAGATGTGGCGGCATGATTCAGATAGATGTGTCCGTTTTCGAGATGGGAAAATTGTGCGCGAATCTCGTCGATGGTCATGCTTCGTCCTGTAATGCTGTTGGGGAAATGCGCAGCGTGCAATACGCGCCGCGTTCGTCCGCGCCGATGTGCGCCACCCAGTCCTGCGCGGTGGATAGTTCGCGCGCTCGCGCGAATGCCGTCACGTCACTGTCACGTGTCTGCGCCGGTGTTCGGTGCAGCCGAATCACGAGTCGTCGACGCTCGCGTGTGAAGGTCATTTCAATGCTGCTGCCTTCCAGTGCCTCGCGACAGAGCGCGTCGAGCAAGGTGAGCAGAAGCCGCAGCAAGGCCATGCGGCGCGCGGGCGCGATGGCGCGGCGCAGCACGCGGGCGGGGAGGCGGTGTTCGATGCGCACGGGACAGGGCAGCGCGACGACGTGCTCGCCCAGTGCGTGCAGTACGGCTTCGAGCGTGTCTTTCCTCGCGTCGAGCAACCACAGCACATCGCTGTGATGAAGGAGGCGCTCGCGCAACACCGACAATTCCTCGTCGGTCTCGTCTGCTTTCGTGACGGCAGGAGCGGATGCGGTGGGAGTGCTCGTCCGCGAGTCGTGTGCGCCGACGCGTTGCTCGGAAAGCAGCGTTTTCGCCAGGCGCAGCCGCGACGCCTGTGTGCGCCTCGCATGCCGCCGCGCGCGAAGCACGACCACAACGACGGCGAGCCCGGCGGCGAGCAGCAGCATTCCCTGAAACCAGAGGGTTTCCACAAAGGGCGCATCCACCATCACACGCAACATGGCATGCCGTGCAGTCCAGCGGCCTTCGCCCATGTGCAAACGCAGCATGAGTGTGTACTCGCCGGGTGGCAACCCCGCGTATTCGATCAACCCATCCGTCGATTCATGCCAGCGGTACTCGTATCCTTCGAGCTGGTAAAGAAAGCGCCGCGATGCCGCGTTGCGAAATGTGGGTGCGAGCAACTGCATGCGCAACACACGCTCGCCGACGCGCAGCCGCAGCGCTCCGCGTTCCGAGCGTTCCTCGTCGTCCACGCGCAGTCTGCTGAGGAACATACGCTGCGATGGTGCGGCTCCATCCTTCTCCGGGCAGCCCGCCGATATCCAACGACCACGCCGGGGTGGCGGGGTGGGTTGGTAGCAATTCACGATGGCCTCGGTACCGAAGTACAACGCACCGCCGGGACCGCGGTACACGGTAGTGCATTCGTTTGCTCCCAAACCATTGCGCGTGTCCAGCGTGAACAGGGCCTGCCGTTGCAGCAATTCCATGATCACGGCGGGATCGATGCCCGACACCACCGGCTCGTCACCATTTGCCAGAAGATTCACATCCCGATACGGCAGCACGGAAATGCCGGCGTTGCTGCCGAAATACAGCGACCCGTGCGCGTCCTCGGTGATGCAGGTTACTGTGTTGCCGGCGAGGCCTTTTTCCGTGCCAATGCTCGCCGTGCCACTCGATCCCAGAAACACTCCCGAGCCCACCGTGCCAAACCACATCATGCCTTTGCTGTCGCGGAATATCGAGAGAACATGCTTGCCACGCAGTCCGGTGGACGGATATGCCAGCGCATTGGAGAGACTGATGCGCGCGGCGCCTCTGTCGGTACCCACCCAGAGGAAACCCGCCTCGTCCTCGGCGAGGGCGGTGATCATGTTGGAGGGCAGATCGTCGTGCGTGGTGTACAGCATCGCACCATCCGCATCGCGGCGCAGCAAACCCTCGGTGGTGCCCACCCAGTACGCTCCGTCGGAGCTACGATACAAACAGCGGACACGCGGCGAAGGAAGGGGGAACTCCTTGCGCAGGTCGCGTACGCGACCGCGCGACCACACCGATAGTCCGCCTTCGCTGCCGATCAGCACATCGCCGGAGGGCAGCGCGAGCAGCGCCCGCACACTGTCGGAGGGCAAGCCGTCGCGCCGTGTGATGTCGCGTGGACCCTCGCCGTGCAACACGCGAATCCCTCCCCCGAGTGTGCCCACCCACAGGGCGCGATCATCGTCGTGCAGGAGGCAACTCACCGTGGCATGCGCGTTGGAAAGTTCCTCGCCGGGCAAATAGTGGTGAAAACGGTCCGGCACAAATTGCCACAAGCCGTCGCTGGCGCCGAGCCATACGCTGCCTTCGTCGTCGCAGAATACCGCGCGTGGCGCCGTTGCTCGCAGGCCGTTGCCGCGGTCGAAGCGCAGCGTTCCCTCATCGGCGCGGCAAAGCAGGGCGTCGGGTGTGACGAGCCAATCCCTTCCCCGGCAATCGCGCGCGGAAGCCAGCAGGCGCTCGCCGGAGAAGAAGGCGCGCAGATGGTCGTGACGGACCCGACGTGTCGCGATGCGCCGCGTCGTGCTGTCGCGCAGGCGCAGCAGCCAGCTTTGCCGCGCGGTGGCGATGTACAACTCCTGCGCGTTGAGCAGGTACATTTCTCGCACCGGCCCACGGATGCCCGCGAGCCGCCGCTCCAGAATGGTGTCGCGCGTGTCCCTGCAATTCGCATGTAGCCGAACGCAGCGCAGGCCGTCGCGCGTACCCACGTACAGCACGCCTCTGCCGTCGGTCGCCAACGAGTGGACCGTGTCGCCGAGCGCAAGGGGAAGCGGGACGAAGCGCTGGCCATCGAAACGCAGCACGCCCTGCCGCGCGGTGCCTATCCAGAGAAAGCCCCGATGGTCCTGCGTGATCGCGGTGACATGCTCGCCGGGTAGCCCCTGCATTGCTCCAAAACGCACGAAAGGATAATGCTGCGCCGGAACGATGTGCACACAGAGCACGCATAGCAGCGCGGGAAGAAATATTGCGCCTCGTCTCATGCTGCGAATCTACGGAAATGCGCCGACACAGGTGGGATGTGTTCAGGGTAAAAATGAGGGGCGATGTGCGGAGGTGGGAACCGCGTGGGGAAGGACACACTGATTGAACACCGCCCCTCTCCTTTTCGCTCTTAAAGGAAGGGTGCTTCAATATGGCGGAGCTCTGTTAGCGTTGCGTTGCCGCTGTGTGTGATTTACGTGTGCGCCCTGCCGCGTGTCTTGCAGCGATACGCTGCGTGAAAAGCGGGATTGCCGTACATTACCGTGCAGCATGTCCCACGCCGCACGGAGAATGCAATGAATACGCGCGTCAAGGATCTCGCCGATCTGGCCAAACTCTTTCCCTCATCCTCTTCCGACGAGGCCTCGACCGACAGCTCGGCGTCCGCCAACCCAAGCGCGCCAGCCCCCGGCGTGCGAGACCGTGCGTTGACGTTGAGCAAGCTGCATATACAGCTCGAGAAAAAGGGGAGAAAGGGCAAGGGCGTGACGGTGATTGCCGGATTTTTCCACACGGAAGAAGATTTGCAGCGCTTCGCGCGTGAACTCAAAACGCGCTGCGGTAGCGGGGGCACGGTGAAGGACGAGACCATTGAACTGCAAGGCGACCACCGCAGCACGGCCGCCGCGTATTTCCGCGCCCTGGGATTCAAGGTAACGGGAGTCGCCTGAGCGTGCGCCAGGCCCGTGCGCCCGCCCCGCTGAATCGCGGAGCGGGCAAGGCGGCGCTACATTGTTGCGCGTTCGCGCTGTTCCACGGAAAATGTCAAACCCTGCTCGTCGGCATCAATGCGCACAAATGCGCCGCGTGGCAATTCGCCGCGCAGGATGCGCGTACTCAGCGCGTTCACAATCTCCTTGAGCATCAGGCGCTTGAGCGGACGCGCGCCGAAGGCCGGGTCGTACCCCTGCTCGGCCAGCCAATCCTTGGCCCGCGGTGTCAGCATGCCATCGAGGCCCTGTCGCTGGAGATTGTCCTGAATCATGCGCTCGAACTGCACTTCCACGATGCGATGCAAATCGCCACGTGAAAGCGGCCGGAACACCAGCACTTCGTCCACGCGATTGAGGAATTCCGGGCGCAGGCGATGGCGCAGCAATAGCAGCACATCGCGGCGTGTGCTTTCATACACGTCGTCCATGTTGCCCGCGGTGGCGCCGGAAAAGCGCTCCATGATGTTTTCCGCCCCCAGATTGGAGGTCATGATGATGATGGTGTTTTTGAAATTCACCACATGGCCTTTGCTGTCGGTGAGGCGGCCGTCTTCGAGCACTTGCAACAGAATGTTGAACACTTCCGGATGCGCCTTCTCGATTTCATCGAGCAGAACCACGCTGTAGGGACGGCGACGCACGGCTTCGGTAAGTTGCCCGCCCTCCTCGTAGCCGACGTATCCCGGCGGTGCGCCGATCAGTCGGCTTACGTTGAACTGCTCCATGTACTCGCTCATGTCGATGCGCAGCACGGCATGTTCGTCGTCGAAGAGGAACTCGGCCAGCGCGCGCGCCAGTTCGGTTTTTCCCACGCCTGTGGGTCCGAGGAAAATAAAGGAGCCGATGGGCCGCCGTTCATCGCTCATACCGGCACGCGCCCGCAACACCGCATCCGATACGGCGGCCACGGCTTCGTCCTGTCCCACCACGCGAAGGCGCAGTCGCTCGGGCATGTGCAGGATTTTCTCGCGCTCGCTTTCGAGCATGCGCGATACGGGGATGCCCGTCCAGCGCGACACCACATCGGCGATGTCTTCCTCGGTCACCACCTGCTTGAGCATGGAACCCGTGGCCTGGAATTCCTCGAGACGCGCTTCGAGTTCCTTTTGTTGGCGTTCCAATTCGATTAGTGTGCCGTATTTGAGTTCCGCCGCGCGATTGTAGTCGCCATCGCGCTCGGCTTTTTCGGCTTCGAAGCGCGCCACTTCCACCGCTTCCTTGCTGCCGCGGAGTTCGCGAATCAAGTCCTTTTCGAGCTGCCAGCGGGCGCTGAGGGCGGCGTATTCTTCCTTGAGATTGGACAACTCGGCGGCGATGGCGGCGAGGCGCTCGCGGGAGCCGTCGTCGCTTTCCTTGCCCAAGGCCACGGCTTCGATTTCGAGTTGCTTGATGCGCCGGTCGATTTCGTCCATATCCTCGGGCATGGAATCGATCACCGTGCGCAAGCGCGCGGCCGATTCGTCAATGAGATCAATGGCCTTGTCGGGGAGGAAGCGATCGGCGATGTAGCGCTGCGAGAGTGTGGCCGCCGCGATAATGGCGCTGTCGGCGATGCGCACGCCGTGATGCAGTTCGTACTTTTCCTTCAAACCGCGTAGTATGGAAATACTGTCCTCCACCGAGGGCTCGTCCACCAATACGGGTTGGAAGCGCCGCTCCAGGGCCTTGTCTTTTTCGATGTACTTGCGATACTCGTCGAGCGTGGTGGCGCCGATCATGCGCAACTCTCCGCGCGCCAGCAACGGTTTGAGCATGTTGCCCGCGTCCATGGCTCCTTCGGCCGCGCCTGCGCCGACAATGGTGTGCAGCTCGTCCACGAAGAGGATGATGGCGCCTTCGGACTCGGCCACTTCGCGCAGCACGGCCTTGAGGCGTTCCTCAAACTCGCCGCGGAATTTCGCTCCGGCGATGAGTGCGCCAATATCGAGCTGAAACACGGTTTTATGTTTCAACCCCTCGGGCACATCCCCCGAGGCGATGCGCTGGGCTATGCCTTCAACCAGGGCGGTTTTGCCCACGCCGGGGTCGCCGACCAGCACGGGATTGTTTTTGGTGCGGCGCGAAAGCACCTGAATACTGCGACGAATTTCCTCGTCGCGGCCGATGACGGGATCGAGTTTTCCGCGACGCGCGAAATCGGTGAGATCGCGCCCGAAGCGCTTGAGCGCCTGATAGCTCTCTTCGGCATTGGGAGTGGTGGCACGCTGCGCACCACGCACGTCCTTGAGTGCCCGCAGAATGCTATCGCGCTTCACGCCTTGCTCGGCAAGCAGCCGACCCGCGTCGCGATCGGTGGTCAGGGCGAGCAGCACATGTTCGGTACTGATGTACTCGTCGCG
This sequence comes from Bacteroidota bacterium, assembly GCA_035914695.1. Classification (GTDB taxonomy): domain Bacteria; phylum Bacteroidota; class Ignavibacteria; order SZUA-365; family SZUA-365; genus JAOSJT01. The sequence goes on from JAMIQH010000110.1 coordinate 22,413, forward strand.
CAGCGCGCGCATCTCCTCCTCGGCCTTGCGAAACACCTGCTCGAGTGCGGGAGCGAGATACACGCCGTCGCCGCCCCGTACCACGGGCTTACCGCGCAGTTCGCGTTCCACCTGCGCGCGCAGCGCGTCCACATTGCCGCCTACCTTGCGCAACACCGCCACGGGAATGCCCTCGCTGTCGTCCATCAGCGCCGACAGCACGTGTACGGCTTCGAGCTGCTGATGTCCGTGGCTCTGCGCCATTGCCTGCGCGGCGGTAATGGCTTCCTGTGCCTTGACGGTGAATTGATCCAATCGCATATCGTCCATTCCTTACTTCAGAGATGTAAAACCACAGTCTTTCATGTTCCTTCGTCGCACCCGGGAGGATGAAAACGGTGCAAGTGCCTTGATTACTGTCGGAGCGGATCAACAGAGTTTCAAAACCACAGATTCGCCCCGCTGCCATGCCTACCCAGCTTGGCACGCCGTGAACACGTTTCTCCTGTGCTCCACCCACGCACGCGAGGCGGTTCAGTGCTTCATCCCGCAGGCCGCGGCAAATTCCTCCATCAGACGACGCTGTTCATCGTTCAGCGTGGTGGGTACGCGCAGATGGGTGCGAATGTACAAATCGCCGGTGCCGTCGAAGCCCAATCCGCGGAGACGCAGTATCTGCTCGGCTTGCGTGCCGGCGGGAATGCGCACGTTCACGCGCTTGCCCTCGGGTGTGCGTACGCGCAGAGTGGAGCCGAGTACCGCCTGCGCGATGTTGATGGGGATGTCCACATACGCGTCGTTGCCTTTGCGTTTGAAAAACGGATCCTCGGTGGCGTATTCCTTTTCTTCGCGCGCCGCTGTGGGACGATTGCCCGCAGCGGATTGTGCTCGTGCACCCTTGGCTTTGCGCTTGCCGCGGCCCTGGAACAGATTCGCGAAAATGTCTTCGAGACTGCCGGTATCGAAGCCCCAGGTGAAGTCCCGCGTGTTCTCCGATGAAAAGCCCCCGAAGCGATGGAGAAAGTCGTCGTAGGACATGGACTCGCGCGCCTGTCCCGCGCCGTAGCGCCGCAACTCATCGTAGCGGCGGCGCTTCTCCGCGTCGCCCAGCACTTCGTAGGCCTCGCCGATGTCCTTGAAACGCGATTCGGCGCTGGCATCGCCTTGTCGACGATCGGGATGCCACTCCTTGGCGAGCGTGCGATAGGCCTGCTTGATTTCTTCCTGCGAAGCGCCTTCGCTTACACCGAGTATGTCGTAGTAGTTTTTCTGCTGCATTTCAATGTCCTCCGTCACCTTCGGCATGCTTCCGCCGCCACGTGATGGATGAGGTGGATGGGATCAACTATCGTACCATGAGCGAAATTCCATGGTCAAATGTGACGATTTGTCGCTATTAGCTGCCAGATCGGCGTGCTGGTTGTCAGGAAAGGATTTCGATCATGAAAAAATGACAAATTGGCGCGGCGGCATGCCATAACGGCGCGAAATGCGCATTGGCACGGCTTGTGATTCTCTATGGGCAACTGAACGAACGAATTCAACCAACAATGTTACAGGAGGAATAGCCATGACAATCACCCGCTGGAACCCGGTCAACGATCTGATGAACTTGCAGCGCGAAATGAACCGCGTGTTTTCCGGTATCACCCCCAAGACCAACCGCGACGAGGAATACGAGTCGGCGGTGTGGAGCCCGACAGTGGATATTGTCGAGGACAATGACGTGTACACGCTGTCCTTCGATCTGCCCGGCCTCAAGAAGGAGGACATCAAGATGAACTTCGCCGACAACACGCTGAAAATCAGCGGTGAGCGCAAGTCGGTGGAGGAGAGCAAGGACGTCACCTGCCACCGTGTGGAACGCGTCTACGGCAAATTCTACCGCTCCTTCAACTTCCCGACCATGGTCAACGCTGACAAGATCAGCGCGAACTACAAGGACGGTGTGCTCACCATCGCCGTTCCCAAGGCCGAGGAAGTGAAGCCGAAGCAGATCACCATCTCGTAAACGAACAGGTTCACGCACTCCCCTCACGGGCGTCCGGCACAGCGGGCGCCCGTTTCTGTTGCCGCCGCCGCCGACCGCCTCTATCCAGCTCGCATGCTACGGGCGTTCAGCGGGTTTTGCCGCCGCTCATGAGCACGGCGATGGGTTTGAGCGCGTCGATGTTCTCGCAGACGATTTTGATGGTGGACATGATGGGAACGGAGAGGATCATGCCCCAGATACCCCACAGCCAGCCCCAGAGCAGCAAGGCGATGAGCACCAGCAGCGGACTGAGATCGAGACTGAAGGCCATGAGTTTCGGTTCGAGCACATTGCCCATCACATTCTGCATCACCACCAGAATCACCAGCACCAGCAGCGGGGTGGTGAGGGTGTCGAATTGCAGCAGCGAAAACAGAAAGGGGAAAAACACGGCCACGATCGAGCCGATGTTGGGTATGAAATTCAGCAGAAATGTGAGAAATCCCCAGAGCAGGGCGTAATCCACGCCCAATATCAGTAAGGTCACCGTGGTGAGTGCTCCGGTGGCCAGACTGATCAGCGTTTTCGCTATCAGATACTGGCGCACTTTCACATCGATGGTGCGAATCATCGCGGCCACGGCCTGCGAGTGGCGCTCGGCCAAGGCCTGCTCCACCTTGCCCGCCAGCGTACCGCTGCCCGCGAGAATGAAGAACATCAGCAATATCACCACGAAGAAGTCGCTGAGCAGGGTGAGGAAGGATCCCGCGCTGCTGGTGACAAAGGCCCCGACCGAGCCGACGTCGATCACATCCGCCGGCGACATGCCAGTGACATCGAAGCCGAGCCGCTCGGCCGTATGTTGCAACCAGGCGCTGCTGTTGGTCAGGAGCACGGCCAGGCGGTCCTGGTACTGCGGCACCTCGCGCACGAAGGTGGCCACGCTGGAATAGATGATGCTGCCCAGTCCGAAGAACAGACCGGAAATGAACAGAAAGACCACCAACAGCGCGATCGCATTCGGCACGCGCTTGCCTCGCAGATACAGTACGATGGGTTTGAAGATGTAGGACAGGAACACCGCCAGCACCAGCGGCAGCAGCACGGACTTCATGAGTACCAGCACGGTGCCCAGCGCGATCAGCGTGAGCACACCGAGAAACACTGTGGAGACGTTCTGTTCCTTGTTCGCCATGATTGCATCCATCGAAGTGATACTGCAACATAGCTGTGGCGGGAACATGGGCAAAACCCGGATTCGGTAACACGGAGTGCACGGAGGGCTTCGCCAACACGGAGGGCACCGAGGGTCTCGTCGAATGCAGACAATATCCTGACTTCGCCATTGCAGCACCCGAGACACGGGAAGGAAGCACAATTTCCTCCTCGTTGCGGAAGGCTCATTGACTCGCGAAACGTGACAGCACCCTCCAGTCTCGTTGCGACTCTGCTTCTCTGCGAACTTGCGTTCCATTCTCCTGAAGTCGGAAGGGAATTCAACGCAAAGACGCCACGGTGCAAAGACGCAAATGGTGGCTATTCTCACGAGCCCTGTCGTTTCGTGCAATAGACACCTCCGGTCTGCTTTCGCCATTGCAGCACCCAAATCACAAGCGGAATCCCCGTACGTCACTGAAAACAATGACATACATTTGCAATCCCAGATAACATGGCGAAGTCAGGGGCTTCGCCAACACGGAGGGCACGGAGGGTTTCGTCGAATGCAGATAATATCGCGCATCCGAGGCAATCATGGCATAAGTGTCGGAAATTCGGCAACTGAGTAGGGGCGTTCGGAAGGGCAATTTTCCGGCTGGCGCAGCGCCAGCAACGCGTGCGAGGGCCTGTGGAAAGGGGTTCGTGAGGGTGGAGGCGCTTCGGGGCAATGAATAGGGGCCTGCGCGGCGCTGGCACGAAATCACTGCCAGGGTTGCCTCGTATGGATCGATACCGTACCTTTAACAATCCCCCCGACCCGATCGGGGTGGAGAAACTGTTCCATGATGTATCGTAAAAGCGGAGTCCTATGAAGCGAAGCACCATCAAACTTCTGCTCTTGCTGACACTGATTGTCGGCTTCAGTATCGCACCGGCCACACTCTTCGGCTCGGTCAACAGCACCACCTCCCTCACCTCCCCCAGCTCGCGCGCCGCCCAGAAGAAACTCGCCCGCAAAGTCGCCGCCATGGCCCTGCTCCGTGAGTACCTGCCCCAGTACGCAGATATTCTCGAAGCCAGGACGATGCGATTCGAGGAAATCTTCTACAACGCCAGTGCCATCGTCCCCATCTCCTATCCCTTCGACACACGCTCACCCTTCGCCAATCCCGCCATGCGTCTGCAACTGCTCAGCTCCATCGAACGATGGCTGGGTACGCCGTATCGCTATGGCGGACGTTCGGCGGCGGGGTTCGATTGCTCGGGCTTTGTGCGTACCGTGGTGGATCAGGCGCTGGGACAGAGCATCGGCAATTCTTCCAGCGCGCAGTCCAAGGAATTCGCGCCGATTTATTCCGTCGACAGTCTGCAATTCGGCGATCTGATGTTCTTCTCCGGTACGCGCCGCTCGTCGAAGCGCATCGGCCATGTGGGCATCTATCTCGGCAATGGCGTGTTCGCGCATTCCTCCACGTCCATCGGCGTGACCTTCAATCACATCACCGATGGGTACTATCAGAAGCGTTTCCGCTGGGGCGGACGTTTCACCAGCGTGCAGGTGGCGGATGCGGATCGTAGCGGAGTGTATGTGAATCCGTAGCTTCGGATTGTTCACAACGCACAAGGGCCGTCCATCGACGGCCCTTGTGCGTTGATACAGATTGTCCGAACCTCACCCTTTCCCCGCTTCGGCGCGATCGGTCGCGCCGCGATGCAGCGTGGTGCCGAGCAACACATCCCACAGCGGCGAACTCACGCCGAAGCCCCGCTCGGGATCCTGAAAATGATGCCGCATGTGCAGCTCGCGCAACGTGCCGAACACGCGTCCCTTGATCGGGAAATGGTGCACGGCGTAATGGGTGATGTCATAGAAGAGATATCCGGCTAGGAATCCCGCGGTGAAAGGTAGCGCGGCTGCGAGGCCCAGCACCCACCAGAAGAGCAGAAAAAACAACGAAGCCAGCGGGATGCTGACGGAGGGAACCATCACCAGGCGCAACGGATCGCTGGGATAATCGTGATGCACCCCGTGGAACATCCAGTGAATTTTCCCTCCCCACGCGCTTT
>JAMIQH010000111.1:0-13958 GCA_035914695.1 Bacteroidota bacterium
TATTTCCGCGCCCAGGTGGTGTACATCATGCCATGGAAATTCTCCGTGTCGCGCGTCCATTCGCGCCAGCGGCGAATCTGCTGCTCGTCCTGATCGTAATACGGTGCGGACATTTGGCGGAATCCTTTATCCGCGAAGAAGTTCAGACTGTTTTGCACCGTACCATCGCGGCCGTTCCAATTCACCATGCCGATGGTGGTGTCGATGAGATCTGCGCTTCCGCGAAGATCTCCGCGCACGAGGTAATAAGGACCTTTGACCGCGTTGTGATATTCGTCGAACATGTCCGACCACACCCACACATCGGCATCCGGATTGTGACGTCGGATGATATCGCGGCATTGCCGGACATTATCCGCGAGGAGTTGTGCAGGCGTCAACCCCCGGTTTTCGTCGCCGGCATCCCAGTTCATCGTTCGAATTTCATCATGCTGCATCATCACTGTGCGTGGAGTAAGAACGCTGTCGAGGATGCGGAATTCACGATCGAGAATGGTGTAGAGTTCGGGATCGCTCATCGTGGCCATGACTTGATCGGTGTAAATCACCATGGCGTGATACCAGGACACGAGGATGGTATCGCCATTCGCGAGAGCGCCTCCGGGAAGGCGTTTGAAGGTTGGCGGCGTATGCCAGCGGTCGTAATCGCCCGGCCAGGAGTGATTTCCCATGCGCGCATCGCGAAGCGTGTCGAAGTCCACTCCTTCGATGTATGCAAGTCGCAGGGTGGGATGTGTCACGGTAAGGGGCGTGCCCTCGCGGCGGAGGAGATTCACGAAACCGGATTCCTCGAGCAGGAGATCGTCCCACCAGATTTTTCCCGACCGCGCCCCCCACACGCCCCAGTACACGCCCACGGTGTCGGCTTCAAGCGCGTTGAAGGTGAAGTCGATCGGCATCCATTCTGTCGACGATGGGATGGAAAAATCGTTGAACGCCAACTGATAGCCCGCGTTGCTCAGAACAGAGATAGTGATTGCTGAGGCCGGCTGCAGGGCTTCGGTGCGCACCCAGCCGCGTACGTGGTACTGCGTGAAGGGCTGCACCCGTGTCCAATAGGAGATACGGCCGTTGCCGTATTGCGGCGAGTACTGCGCGAAATTCTCGAAGCGAATACTCGTGGATCCACTGTGTTTGATGTCCGTGTCCGCAACGCTGAGCTGGCCCGGCAGGTCGATGAAGCGGAAACCCGGGAATTGATCGCCATTGCGCTGCTCGAACCCGCCATTGGGCAAACCCACAGGCAGATGCGGCAGTAGGCGTGCGCTGTCGGCTTCGATCACGAAGCGCTGCGAACGCACCGGCAGACCGGATGCCAGATTGGGATTGTGGAACAGTACCTCGTTGGAATAGCCGATGGGCATGACACCGGGAATGAGTTCCAAACCCCTGTCGTCGGCATAGGATTTGAGCGATGCGAGCGAATCGAGATAGCGCTGCGGCAAGGTCGTGGGACGCGAGAATTTCGAGTCGTTGAGCTGCACCCCGTTGATGCGATGCGCGATGGCATTGTCCCACAGGGTTTTGGCAGCGGTGACATTCGCACCCACAAGCACATTGGTGCTGTGGTACATCCAGCGACGTGGAAACTCGGGAACGTCCACAATACGGCAGGCCTCGAGTCCCCACCAACCCGCGAAGGGAAGCAGCAACTGTTTCAGCGTATGTACGCCGTAGCGTAAGCCGGCCTCGTCGCTGGCATTGATCAGCACATGCATTGGCAACGCGTCGAGCACATAGCCCTCCGGGCCGGGATACGTGGGGGTAATCCGTATGCGCTGGTCGGGGAAGGCCGCGAGCATGGTGTTGAGAAATTCAGACGCAATTCCGAGGTAGATTCCGCTTTCCAGCGTATCGGCTGGCGTCCACAGGGCGATCAGCAAGGTATCGCCCCCCTTGCTCCGCAAATGGGCGTTGATTTCGGCGGCTTGTTGGTGAGCGGGTCGGGCGGGATCGAGAAAGATATGCTGTCCCGCAGTGGGCACGTACACCGCACTGAAATACACGCGCTGGTAGGCGGCACGCGGTTGCGGGTGCAGCAGATGCAGCAACGTTTGAGCGCTCAGGGAGAAGCAGGGACACAGCAGCAGAACAATCAGCGCACAGCGTCGCATGCGCACCTCCGGATTAGACAGGGAATACGCCAGCAACATCGGGATAATTTCGGACGGATTCAACCGGCAAAAAATACGCGCGGCACCGCGTGGACGGGGAGAGAAATGCCGTTGGGCAAGCGGGAGTGCAGTGGATTCATTTGACCATCAGGCAATGGTGTATGCGGATGGGAGGTGGCTTGTTGGTAAGGGTGATTCGTTTCGCTGCGTGTACACGAAAAACAGAAAAGCGGGACGTGCGTCCCGCCTTCCTGTCTCTGGAGTGCCGAGGGAGTGTTACTTTCCGCGGCGCGCATTCTTCATTCCCGTGCCGTCGGCCGCGGGAGTGCCGCCGCCCGTGGCAGGGGAGCCGCCGCGCAGACCCTTGCCCGCCGGGGAACCGCTGCCGGTGCCGCGCTGGAAGTCGGGATCCTGTCCGTTGGGGATGCCATCGCCATCGGCATCGGGGGCATTGTCGTTGATGCCGTCGCCGTTATCGTCGACGAAGCCGCGTCCGCTGGTGCCGAGTTTGGTGCCCGTGTAATCGGGATCCTTGCCGTTGGGGATGCCGTCGCCATCGTCGTCGAGCGCATTGTCATTGATGCCATCGTTGTTGAGGTCGACGAAGCCCTTGTTGGCCGGGCGATTCTGCGCCGAGGCGTCGTTGCTGTTGGCGACGGTGAGTACGAGGGCCAGGGCGAAGAGGGCTGCGAGAGTGATGAGGCGTTTCATGATAATCTCCTTGCTTGGATGGGGTGCTTCATGCTTGTGCCTTCTGTTGCTCCACAATCGTGCCAACGTGGATTTCGGCGAAAATCGGGTTTATTGAGCGTCCGGCTTGTACCGGGCGGCAAGGTTTGTCGACGCTGCGGTGGGATTTGTCGAGATCGGCCGGTTGAGTGCGGGATACATTTGAAGAGATGAAAGAGAGCGAAGAGAGCGGAGAGGAAGTATTGAGGGTGCACCCCACTTGATCCGCGCGCTCCGCCGCAATCGAGTCAACGCAAGGGCGCAGAGAGGCAAAGCCGCGATTCCTCCGAGCCCTCGGTGTGGCGCAGCCCTCCGGGCTCTCTGTGTTACCCGGCAGGCGCTTGCTTTCCAGCGTGCAACTATCTCCCGCATTCTTCGTAACTTGTTATTCTGTGATTGATCCGGTGATTGACGGACAGGATATGAACATTCGGATGGTATGATTCAGGCGGTCTTTTTCGATCTCGACGGCGTCATTGCCGATACGCTGCATTTCCATTATCTGGCGTGGGAAAAAATGTTCAACGACCTCGGCGGCAGCATTTCCGAGCATTCGGTGTTGCTGCACGAGGGTCGAGCTTCGCGCGAAATCCTGCCGCGCTTTCTCGAAGAAGCTGGCGTGACACTGCCAGTGGAGGAGCATGAGGATTTCATCGATCGCAAACGCGCATACTACCGCAGTATCGTGCGGGTCGGGTACTTTCCGCATGCCTTCGAAGTGATCGCCGAACTGCGCCAGCGCGGTTACCACACGGCGTTGGTGACGGCATCCTCGCTCAAGAACATGGAAACCGCACTCACCGCCGAGCATCGCGCGCTGTTCGATTTTCTCATCACCGGCGACGAAGTGCATCGCGCGAAACCGCACCCCGATCCTTATCTCGCGCCGATGCATCATCTGGGCCTTCAACCGGAGCACTGTCTCGTGGTGGAAAACGCCCCTCTCGGCATCGAAGCGGCGAAAAACGCGGGCATGACCTGCGTTGCCGTGGAAACCACACTCAGCCGGGAATATCTCACGCAAGCCGATGTCATCGTGCATGAATTGCGCGATTTGCTCGCACTGCCCGTGCTCGCTCCCCTTCCAACTGATTACGACACTCGCACCAAATAAATCACCAGAGGTAATGCGCATGAGAACTCGCCTCTCCCTGCTCCTGCTGCTGCTCGTGGCCGCCGTGCCCCTGCGCGCGCAGGATTTCAAACCCATCTCCTACGAGGAGTACAAGCTGAAAAACGGCTTGACGGTCATCCTCCATGTCGACCGTACAGCTCCCACGGCCATGACCTATTGCCTGTACCGCGTGGGTTCCAAGGACGAAGTGACCGGTCGCACGGGCTTCGCCCATTTCTTTGAACACCTCATGTTCGAAGGCACAAAAAACATCAAGCGTGGTCAAATCGACAAACTGATCACCGCTGCCGGTGGCGTGCTCAACGCGTCCACTTCCTTCGATCAGACGGATTACTTTTTCAAAGTACCCATCAATCAACTCGAGCTGGCGCTGTGGATCGAGTCCGAGCGCATGATGAATCTCGTCATTGATCAGACCGGTGTGGAAACGCAGCGCGCAGTGGTGAAGGAAGAGCTGAAACAGCGCTATGAGGGCCGCCCCTACGGCACGCTGTGGGACAACATCGTGAAAGCGACCTTCCAGGGTACGCAGTACGAGTGGACGCCGATCGGTGTGCCCGAGGATATCAATCGCGCGGAAATTCAGGAATTTCTCGATTTCCATGCGAAATACTATCTGCCAAATAATGCCTGCCTCGTGGTAGGTGGCGATCTGAATGTGCCGCAGACCAAGAAGTGGATCGAGCAGTACTTCGGTGCCATTCCCGCCGGCCCCGAGCCGCAGCGTGTGAAGGTGACCTTTCCCGAACAGAAGGAAAGCCGCCTCGTGACCGTCGAAGAGGAGGTCACGCCGCTCCCCGCTTATATCGAATCCTATCGCAGCGTCGACTATCATCACGCCGACGCCTACGCGTTGGAACTGCTGGGTGACGTGCTGTCGAATGGCAAGAGCTCGCGACTGTATCAGCGCCTGGTGGACAAGGATCAGCTCAGCATTCAAGCGGCCAGCTTCAATGTGCCACTCGAGCGCGCTGGACTGTTCGCCTTCTACAGCATCTCCAATATGGGCGTGACCTTCGAGCAGGTGGAAAAAGCCATCGCCGAGGAAATCGCGCGCGTGCAAAAGGAAGGGATTTCCGAGGAGGAGTTCCAAAAAGTGCGCAATGCGAAGGAAGCGTCCTTCACCCGCAGCTTTATGTCCCTCGACGGCAAGCTGCGCAACCTCGCCTCGTACTCCTTGTTCTATGGCAATACCGCCCTCGTGAACAAGGAAATCGAAATGTACATGAAGGTGACCCGCGACGACATCAAGCGCGTTGCCAACACCTACCTCCGTCCCGAACGACGCAGCGTCGTGAAATATGTCGTGCCCGAGAAACAGAGCTGATATCCACCAGGCAGATCAGAGGAACGCAACAATGAAACATTTCCGCATCTTGACCGTGGCGCTGCTGCTGATGCTGGTGGCGCAAACGTTCGCGCAGGTGGACCGCAGCAAAAAACCCGCTCCCGGCCCGGCGCCCAAGTCATCCTTCCCCGAATACTACGAAACCACGCTCGACAACGGCCTGAAAGTCTTTGTCGTCACCGACAATAAACAACCGCTCGTCACCTTCCGTCTGTTGGTTAAATCCGGTTCGGAATTCGATGGCGAGAACAGCGGCGTCGCCAGCTTCACCACCTCGCTGCTGACGTCGGGTACGAAAACGCGCAATTCCCTGCAATTCGCATCCGAGGCCGATTTCCTCGGCCTCAGTATCGGCGCCAGCGCGGCCGACGACCAGATGTCGATCAGCGGCTCCGGTCTCAAAAAGCACATGAACAAGCTGCTTGAACTGATGACCGATGCGATGTACAATCCCTCCTTCCCGCAGGAAGAACTCGAGAAGGAGCAGAAGCAGGCACTGTCGGGTCTGAAAACCGTCAAGAAAAATCCCGACGAAGTCATGGACCGCCTGTCCATCACGGTGGGCTACAGTGGACATCCGTACAGCAATTTCGGTATCGAGGAGGATGTCTCGGCCATCACACGCGACGATCTTGTGGCCTTCCATAAAAGCTACTTCATTCCCAACAATGCCTCGCTGGCCATCGTGGGTGATGTCACGCCGAAAGACATCATTCCCGTGGTGAAGAAGTTCTTCGGCGACTGGAAGCGCGGCGAAGCGCCCGCGCGGAATTTCGCCCTGCCAAAACCCATCACCGGTCGCTCGGTGCATCTGGTGGATCTCGGCAGTTCGCAGACGCAGACCTCGATCAACGTGCTGTTGACGGGTGTGCGCCGCGACGATCCGGATTACCTTCCGCTTTCCATCGTCAACTCCATCGTTGGCGGCGGCTTCAGTGGGCGTCTGTTCCAGAATCTCCGCGAAACGCATGCCTTCACCTACGGCGCGTACAGCAACTTCGAGTCGCGTCGCGATGCCGGTGTGTGGAGCGCGGCGGCCAGCGTGCGTCGCAGTGCAACGGATTCGGCGTTCACGCAGGTGATTTTCGAAATGGATCGCATGCGCAATGAGCTCGTTTCGTCGGACGAATTGGAAATGCACAAGCAGAATGCCAGCGGTCGCTTCCTACTCGGGCTCGAAAATCCCTCCAGCATCGCCTCGATGGTGCAAAACATCGAGCTGTATGGTCTGCCGAAGGATTATTACAAGAATTATGTGAAGAACATCATGGCAGTGACCCCTGCCGAAGTGCAACGTCTCGCCAAAAAATATCTGCGTAGCAATGACATCGCCCTGCTAGCGGTGGGCGACGGCAACGTCATCGCTCCCTCGCTCGAGGCCTTCGGACCGATCAGCCGCTACGATGCCGATATGAAACCGGTGCAGGCAGTGAAAAAGCTCGCCATCGATATCGATGGTGAAACCCTCATGGCCAAAGCTATTTCCGCCATGGGCGGCCGCGACAATCTTCTGGCCATCAAGAGCCGCATTACCGAAGGCGATCTTGTGCTCGATCTCGGCGCCATGCAGGCGGATGGTATGATGACGCTGATGGAGAAAGCCCCCAATAAGGCCTATCAGAAAATGACGCTGTCGCTGGAAATGGGTGGACAACAGCAGATGATCGAATCCGAGCGCTGGATCAATGGTGTCAAGGCGCTGGAAGATGGCCCGATGGCTCCATTGAAAGAGTTGAGCGGCGACGAACTCGCCGAAGCTCTTGAGGGCGCCATGTTCAACGACTTCGCACGGTGGAAGGATCTCGGCTACACTGTGACGGTGCAGGAAAAGAAGATGATGGAGGACAAGCCCGTCTACGTCGTCGAGATGAAGAAAAAGCATGGCAGCGAGAAAATGATCATCGATGCCGGCGATTTCATGCTCATCGGGAAGATCGAAGTGCGCAGCACGCCGCAGGGTCAGCTCGAAACGCTCACCCGCTACTCCGACTATCGTCTCGTGGATGGTGTGATGCTTCCGCATAGCATGGTGAGCGAAGGTGGACCGCAGACCATGAAAATGACGGTGCGCTCGTACAAGAACAACGTGGACATTCCCGATTCGCAGTTCGAAAAATCCCTCTGATTTCACGCACGCATTCGTGCATGAACAACGAAGGCCCGCAAGCGCGGGCCTTCGTGCGTTGTTAGGCGGAGCGTTTCATGCTTCGTGTCAGCGATGTTCCTCAGTCGCTAGAAAGAGCGCGACGGCCAGCGCATTTGCAATGTTCAGCGAATCCACGCCATTGCGCATGGGTATGGTAAACACCTCGTCGCACAGTGCGAGCGCCTCGTCTGTGAGGCCATGCGCCTCGCTGCCAAACAGCAGGCACAGTGGCCGCGCATCGTCCCCTGCCGCGCGGGCGAGCACGCGTGGACTTCCTCCGCGCGGCGTTGTGCCGATGATGCGCAATCCGAAGCGCTCCCGCAGCAGACGCAGTTCCGCCAGCAGCTCGTCGCAACGCCGTATGCGCAGCGCGAACTGATGTCCCACAGACACGCGCACGCTGCGGCGCAGCCAGGGCGACGAGCAATCCGGCCCGTGCAGCACGCCATCCACGCCGAAGGCCGCCGCATTGCGCAATATCATGCCCATGTTTTCGGCATCGGCCACATTCTGCAATGCGACGTACACACGCCTGCCGGGCAGGATGAAGTCCTCACGCGACGGATTCTCCGGAATGCGCGCCAAAGCCATCAAGCGTTTGTGCATGGCGAAACCCACAATTCCGTCGACAAGCTCGTCCGGTGCGGTATACACCACCGCATCGTCGTCCAGGCGTGTGGGCAGCGCGTCGGCGAACTGTCCGAACCAGCGCGGCGACATGAGCATGGACACGATGGGATAGTCCGTTGCGAGCAGGGCGCGCACGACTTTCTCTCCCTCCGCCACAAACACGCCGTCGTGCAGCAGCCGCTCGGCATCGCGCAGCGAGCGGTAGGGTAGCAACGCCGCGTCGTCGAGTTCCGTGAGGTGTTGGTGCTTCATGCGCGATGAGGTCAAACGGGAAGAATGATTTTCAACAAATACAAAAGCATGCCGACGCTGCCACCGACAATGGCGCCATTGAGGCGAATGAATTGCAGATCGGGGCCGACTTTTTCCTCGATTTGCCGCACGAGTGTGTCATTGTCCAGGCGGTCGAGATTGCGTTGCACCATGGCACCGATCTGTCCGTGATACTGGTCCACCGCCCAGGCGATGCGCTCTTTGATCCAGCCATCGAGCGATTGCTGTGCGGCGCTGTTTCGCACAAACGCATCGAGGGCTTGATCGAGCAATTGCGCCAGATAGTGCATCGATGCGGACTGTTCGCTGTCGATATCGCGGAGCAGCCAGGCGCGTCCGCGTTCGAGTACGTCACGAAGCTGCGCGGCGGCGCGGCCGGAATCCACCATGTCCTCGCGCCATTGCGCCAGCGAGCGTCGCAGTGCTTCCTGGCTTTCGAGTTGATCGACGAAGGAATGCAGCCAGGCGTTCACATCGGCGCGGGCGGGATGATCGTCCTGTTCGCGAATGGCCCGCAGCTCGTCGGCAATGGTGCGGATGATGGCGTCGGCAAGATCGTCGTAATTCAAGGCGTTCACGCTCTCCGCCATCCATTTGCCGAGTCGACGAATGGGACTCTCGGCGTACTCCTCGGCCACGGCTTTGAGATTGCGGATTATAAGCGCACGCACCTCCGCTGCTTGCAACCAGGGGCCGAGGCGTTCAAGCAGCACATTCAGCGCGGTGTTGTGATGGCCCTGGCGCATGAGCTGCGCGGCGAGCGAGCGCAAGGCGCGGAGTATGTCGTCGTCACTGACACGCTCCCGTAACAGGCGCATCAGCAAGTCGCCCAGGCGACCACTATCCGCGCTGCCCACCGTGTCGCGAAGCAAACCGCGTATCACCTTCAGCAACGCCGTGCGGTTGGCGGTTTCGTGCAGCCACTGGGCGAGTGCGGACCCGAAATTCCAGGCGTCGATGTGCTCGAGTATGGTGTCGCGCGTGAGCCAGCGGTTTTGCACCATGTCGATGATCGACGCGGTGAGCTTGTTTCTATGTCGGGGTATGATGGCGGTGTGGGGAATGGGAATGCCCATGGGATGACGAAACAGCGCGACAACGGCGAACCAATCCGCCAATCCTCCCACCATGGCCGCCTCACCGAAAGCGTGCAGCAGGCCACCGAGGAAGCTGTCTCGAAACGGCAGAGTCACGGCAAAGATCAATGCCGCGACGATCAGTGAAAGCGGCGCGAGACGCAGGGGATTGCTATACGATGCGCGGTCCTTGGACATGTGACCAATCTACATTCCGGCTCGCTGTGCGGCAAGAAGCGGCAGCTGTGTTGCAACGCAGGAGAACGGTTGCGGAATCCGTGGAAACAACGTCAACGATGGGCGGGTCCGCGGAGCAAGCGTGCGGGCAGCAGGAAAAGTTCGCGGACGGCCTGCAGCAGTCCTTCCATGGCAAAGCCGAATATGCGGAAAGGGATGGACAGCAGCCACAGCAGCGGGTACAGGAGCAGGGCGAGCAGTGCGAGCACGGGACTGAACGCAAGCAGTAGCAGCCAGAGGAGGAATTTCATGGTTGTGAACCTGCGGTGTCAGTGGTGGCCGGGGAGCTGGGCGCGCCTATCGCGCGTCGAATAATCATAAGCGAGAGGTCGTCGTGCTGCGGCGAGCCGGCGCTGAACGAGGAAACGCGGTCCAGGATCACTGCGCCCAACTCCGCAGCGGACATGGACGCGTAGCGTTCGAGCAATTTTTTAAGACGAATGTCTCCGAAAAATTCGCCCTGCGCATTGCGGGCTTCCGTCACACCGTCCGAAAACACCAGCAGGACGTCTTCGTGCTCCAGTTCCACGCACTGCTCTTCGTAATTGCGATGGAGCAGCAGGCCAAGCGCCGGTCCGCCACGGGGCATCTCTTCCACGTTGCCCTTTCGGGCGATCAGCGGAGGCATATGTCCGGCATTCAGCAGCGTCACTTCTCCGCTGTCCTTGGTGATTTCGAGGTACACGAGCGAGGCGAAGCGATTCGGCAGACCGTCGCGGTCGAAGATCTCACTGAGTTGCGCGCCGAAATCCCTGATGGATGCGCGTCCGGGAGCGATGGCACGCAAGGTGGCCTGAAGCTTGGCCATGAACAGCGCGGCGCCCAGGCCTTTGCCCGCCACGTCGCCCAGCGACAGGCCCAGCCGATCATCATTCACGTAAATGTAATCCACCAGATCGCCGCCCACATCATTGGCCGGATGGGTGTACAGGTACAGGTCCCAGCCGCGGAACACGGGGCGCTCGTCGGGCATGAGGGCGATCTGCACTGCGCGTCCGGCTTCCAATTCGTCGCGCGCGAGGATTTTGTCCTTCAATTCCAGCACCAACACAAAGAGAAACAGGAGCGCGCCGACAAGCTGCGCGCCACCCAGACCACTTTGTCCGGAATCATGCACGAACAGCAACAGCACCGCCCCGACCAACAGCAGGATGCGCCGTAGCGGAGTGAGGCGCAGCATCATGGCGCGGGTGATCCAGAACGGAATGTAGAACAGCTTGTAGAACGGCGACATGCGTTCAAGGCGTTGCTTTTCGTCCTCGCTCAGGAAAAACTCCTTCATCTCGCGAAGATCGCGCTGCATGCTGGACTTGAGATCGGCTTCCTGGAAGTCGGAGCGCAACGCGTCGCGAAGACGCTGCTTTCCCTGGGATTCCTTCGTAGCACTCACGGTGATTCCACTCGCGTTGATGATTCGACGGTGTACGCAATGAGGGAAAAATAGTTACCCTGCAACGATTTCCCGCATATCGTGGGCCGGTGGAAAAAAAATCCATCGATCGTGCAACTCCTGCTTGACAGTCACCGTAAGGTGACATATATTTGTCACCGTAGAGTGACTACCAAGCGGATCAGAATGATGGAGTACACGATGATGTCCAGAAGAATTTTCCTCGGCAACAGTGCGGCGGCTCTGGCGATGCTCGGTGTGGCGAGCGCCCTGCCTTCATGTGCATCGGTTGTCCGTGCGGATCTCGGTGGCGATCAGCCCACGGATGCATTGCGTCGGCGTATCGGCGAGCTCGGAATGCACATGCTCGAACTGGCCTCGCTCGCGCCCAGCAGTCACAACGTGCAACCCTGGCGTGTGCGCTGTCTCGAATCGCGGCGATGGGAGCTGACACTCGATCCGCATCGCTTTCTTCCGGCCACCGATCCCACACGGCGGGAAATGTGGCTGTCCGTCGGCGCGTTCGTGGAAAATCTTCATGTGGCCGCGGCAAACCGGGGATTGCGCATGCGGGTTCAGGCCGTGGGGGATCTGCTCGACGGTGTCCTGCGCATAGACTTCACGGAAGGCGGCGCCCCATCCGAATTCGAGGATGCCATTCTCCGCAGACGCAGAACGGTGCGTAAAAATCTCCTGACACGGCCGCTCGCCCCGCATCACATCGAACAGCTCGCCAAGGATTGCGGCGATATGCGCTACCACGCACCCGACAGCGCGGAGAGCCGCGACATCGCCATGGCCGTAAGGGAAAGCACCAAGCGTCAGAATAACAGAACGGACGCGCGGCGGGAACTGTCGGATTGGATTCACTGGTCGAACAAGGATGCGCGGCTTCGCCGCGATGGGTTGACTCCCGCAACCATGGACATCACCGGCATTCCGGGCTTGATCGTGCGCATGTTCTACTCGAAGGAAGATGTGCTCGGTGACGGCTTCGCAGAAAAAGGCAACGCCATTGCCAGCGAACAGAGTATGGAGCATGGCGGGTGGATAACGATAGGTGGCGGAAACGACAGCACTATCGCCGATTGCGTGGATGCCGGAAGGCGCTTCGAGCGTCTGTGCCTGCATGCCTGTGCGCTGGGCATTGCCGTGCACCCCATGAGCCAGCCGCTACAGGAAGTTCCCTGGAACAACACGCTGCACGAAACCCTGCACCGTGGTCACATTCACTTTCTGCTGCGCGTGGGCTATCTTGAGCACTACCCCGAAGCGGTGAGTCTGCGACGCCCGGTATCGGAGTTCGCGGAGGCAGTGTAGATCGGGTCGAGCGCCAACGACGGCGCGGATGTTTGAAGAAACAGGATTTCTTCGTCCAATACATGGACGAAAGTGATATCGACAAACAGCGGGTTGGTGAGGCGATGAAGCATTCAACTGCGGAACACTCGAACAGCGAAATACGCAAGCGCGACAAGGAGAAAACGCGGCAATTGCTCATCGATGCCGTGGGTGCGATTGTTCGCGAACAGGGTATCGAGGGTGTCGGCATCAATGCGGTGGCACGCGAAGCAGGCGTGGACAAGGTGCTGATCTATCGCTATTTCGGCGATCTCGATGGGCTGCTCTCCGCCTTTGTTACGCAGCAGGACTACTACGCGCGCCTGGACGCGCGTGGTGTGGAAATGCCGACGTCCATCGATAAAAACAGCATTCTGCATACCGCCCGCGAGGTGCTGCGTGGCCAACTCGCTGCTGTGCGTGGTAGCAGGGAGTTGCAGGAATTGCTACGCTGGGAACTCGCAACGCGCAATCCGGTGACCGAGGACATTGCACGCCAGCGCGAGGAGCAGGGCAGTGCCATCACCGCACGTTTCGAGGAAGCGGTGCTCGATCCTTCCATCGACGTGCGGGCGATTGTGACGCTGCTGTCGGCGGGAATCAATTACCTCGTGCTGCGCTCTCGCACCGTGGAAGTATACAACGGCATTGCATTGGACAAGGAAGAAGGATGGCAGCGCCTCGAGCAAGCATTGATGCAGCTTGTGGATATCGTCGGCGATCAGGCGTTTAAAAAATCCTCACGAAAGCGCGTCGGTGGGTAGCGACCAACGCGTGCGTACACGGCAAAGGTCCTGATCGCCAGCGGCAATACTGTGCAAGGCCTCGAGTGTGTCGCCCTGCTCCTCCCAACTCCCCCGCACGGTTACATTGCCACCATAATGCGTTTCCCTGCGAAACTGCACAAGCATTTCCTCCAAGGTGCCCGCACGGCGCAGGCGCTCGGGTAACGCCTCCAGAGCCCATTCCACATAGTGGATGTTGTTGACGTGACCGTTGAGGTCGATGTCGGACAGACGCACCGTGAATTCGCGCTCATCCATCGCCTCGCTCACCAGTGGCAGCGTGGGCGGCAGTACGAGGTCCGCACTCTCGTGTTCGATCCCGTATCCGGTGAACATCTCCGGTGGAATGCGCTGCGGTCGACGGCGTCGCGTGTCCATGAACACCCAATGCGACAGCGCCTCCACGCAGCAGCGTCCTTGCTCGTCGTGAATCGCGAAACTGCGTGTGGCCAACATGCCGCGAAACGCCAGTGGACGCGTTTTCACGAGTACGGTCGAGCAGAGTGTCGCAGCATGATGTATGGTGACGTCGTACTGCGTGAGCATCCAGGCCACGCCATGCTGCTCGTAGTAGTCGAGGCCAATGCCTCGTCCTTCGCTTTGATGCATGGCGATGTCTTCGAAAAAGCGCAGCATGCTGAATATGCTGTGTCGGCGTTGCCAGTCGCAATCGTAGTAGTGCAGGAAATACGGGCGCTCGAACGGCGTTCCCTGCGAGGGCGTCGTGTTGCTATCGATATCGGATTGATGCGTG
>JAMIQH010000112.1:0-2873 GCA_035914695.1 Bacteroidota bacterium
TTGCCGCGGACCGAAGCGAGGAGAGCAGCCTGAACGAAAAGGAACCGGATCGGCTGCAACAGATGGTCGACAAGTGGGAGGCGGTAACAACCGAGCTTGAAAGCCAGAAACGGTAGGCCGTGCCACATGCAGCGGCGGCGCTCGCCCTGCGCCTCCCGCTTGCTGGCCTATTGAATGCGCGGTATGGTCACCACTCAGCGCAATACTGGCCACGCAATCAATAACACCCAAGCCGGGGAGACTATCCATGACTACCGCACTCGCACTGCCTGATAAGCCACGCGTACTCCCGGGGTGTGAACTCTACGGTTACGAAACCCTGTTCGATGAGCTGTCCTATTGGATAAACCCCGAGAACATCGTCGGCGAGATTCCCGCGGGACTCGAAGGCACCCTGTTCATGAATTGTCCCGGGCGCAACAAGATTGGCGAGCAGCAGTATGGCCACTGGTTTGATGGCGATGGCATGATCAGTGCCGTGACGATCAAGGGCGGTCGCGTGCACTACAGGAACCGTTACGTTCGCACGCCCAAGTTCGTGAACGAAACGGCGGCGCAGAAGATTCTGTACCGTGGCGTTGGCACGCAGATTCCGGGTGGCATCCTGAAGAATATGTTCCGCATGCCCGGCAATGCGGCCAACACCAGCGTCATCCTCCACGGCGGCAAGCTATTGGCGCTGTGGGAGGGCGGTAAGCCTTATGAGCTGGACCCCGCCACGCTGGAAACCGTGGGCGAGTACCGCTATGAGGGCGCGCTCACCGCCGCCCAGCCGTTCAGCGCCCACCCCCGGCTCGATCCGCGCACCGGGATGCTGTACAACTTCGGCGTGTTCGGCGTGCCGAAACCGAAGTTGCATTTTTACAGGATCGATCCGGGCGGCAGGGTGGTGGACAACGTCTCGCAATACGTGGGCGACTATTCAATGGTCCACGACTTCGCCATCACCGAGCGCCACGCCGTATTCATCCTGTGCCCCGCGTTCATGCGCACGCCGTTCAAATTCGTGCTGGGAGCGCGCAGTATTTTCGAGTCCATCGAGTTTGATAACAGCAGGAACACCAAGGTCGTCGTGCTGGAGCTGGCCACCGGAAAGCTCGTGCGCGAGTACGAATTCGAGGGGTTCTTCGGCTTCCATATCGGCAATGCCCACGAGCACGGCGATAACATTTCGGTCGATGCCCTGTGTGTCAAAAACATGGACGTCATGGGCGGTCTGGCGGACGTCTTCGCGGAGCGCGGCGACGATTTCAAGTTCCTCGCCAACGGTGCGCGCTTCACGCGCTTCACGATGAACCTGGCCTCGGGCGCGCAACACCAGGCGCTTGTTGAGGGTTCAATCGCGGGGGAATTTCCCGCATGGAACCCGCAGTTCACGGGGCGGGAGAATCGCTACACCTGGCTGAGCACGATCATTGAAAACGGTACGCCCTACAGCTTCAATGCCGTGCAGAAAGTTGACCACCAGACGGGCGAGCTCAAAGTGTTCGATTTTGGCGCGGGACGATTTTCATCCGAGGTGAATTTCATCCCACACGGCAAGGACGCTATGGAAGACGAGGGTTACCTGATTTCCATCGTGTACAACCACGCGCGCAAGAAAAGCGAGGTCGTCATTGTCGACGCCGGCGATATGCGAACGGAGATAGCCGTGATACCCCTTGAGCACCATGTGCCGTTCGGGTTTCACGGTGGTTTCTACAGCGAAACCTTCGTCTAGCAAGGTGCGATCGCCAGTGCGCCGGGCGCTCTGCGCGCCCTGCGGTATCCCTGCCGCAGGGCAAATTCCGGTCGCCCATGTTTTGACAGTTAAACAGTCAATATATTAGGCTAACCCCCCATTTACGTTATGTAAGGAATCCCGGCCAGTGAAAACACGATTGACAGAATTGTTAGGTATTGAAACGCCCATCATATGCGGCGGGATGATGCGTGTCGGCACGCCCGAACTCGCGGCGGCGGCGTCCAACGCCGGGGCGCTCGGCGTCATGACGGCGCTCTCGCTTCCCACGCTGGAAGCGCTGGAGGAGGGGATCGCCCGCTGCGCGTCGCTGACCGACAAGCCGTTTGGCGTCAACCTGACAGTGGGTGTCGTGGCCACGCCGATCAACTACGACGACCTGGTCGATGTGATCATCCGCAGCGGCGTGAAGATTGTGGAAACAGCAGGGCGCAGCCCCGAGCCGTTCATGGAGCGCTTCAAGGCGGCGGGTATTAAAGTCATTCACAAGTGCGTGGCGGTGCGCCACGCGCTGAGTGCGGAGCGCATCGGTGTGGACGTCGTCAGCATCGATGGCTTCGAGTGCGCCGGCCATCCTGGCGAGGGCGACGTGGCAGGCCTGGTCCTGTTCCCCGCCGCGGCGCAGGCGCTGCGCATTCCGGTGGTCGCCTCGGGCGGCATCGCCGATGGCCGTGGCCTCGTCGCGGCGCTCGCGCTCGGGTGCGAGGGCATCAACATGGGCACGCGCTTCCTGGTCACGAAGGAGGCACCTATCCATGAAGGCATCAAGCAAAAAATCGTCGCGATGGACGAGACGCAGACACGCCTGATCTTCCGCAGCTACAAGAATACGGCCCGTGTGTATCGCAATGTGGTGGCTGATCAAGTGGCCGCCATGGAAGCCGAGGGCGCGGACTTCGGCAAGGTGCACCACCTCGTGTCCGGCGCCAACCAGGAGAAAGCCTGGAGCACGGGCGATATCGATGCCGGCATGGTAACGGTCGGCATGTGCGGCGGACTGATCAACGACATTCCCACCTGCAAGGAACTGGTGCACAACATCGTCTCCGATGCCGAGAAGATCATCAACGAACGCCTGCGCTCGATCGTGGGCGTCGCTGCCAGCCAGGCCAGCGCGGCGTGAGGCCTTGTC
>JAMIQH010000113.1:0-18893 GCA_035914695.1 Bacteroidota bacterium
TGCCCACAAGCATGCCCGCCGCGGTGTTGATGCCCTTGCCGCCTTTGAAATTCAGGAACACCGAGAAAATATGCCCGAGCACGGCGGCGAGACCCGCGATGATCTGTACGATGGTGATGTCGTCGAAGGGAGTGCGGTTGTTGAAGGGGAAATCCCCGTAATGCAGCCGCGCGATGACAAGCACGGCGAACAGTCCTTTCAGCACATCACCCACCTGCACGAGCATGCCGAGCTTCCAGCCGAGCGTGCGGAACACATTCGTGCTTCCGATGTTGCCACTGCCATGCTGGCGGATGTCCACGCCCTTGAAATAGCGCGATACCAGAAGGCCGGTGGGGATGGATCCTGCGATGTAGCTGAGGATGATGATGAGGCTGAGGAGATACATGGGCGGTCAATCAGTGCTTCAAAAAAACCAACAGTGTAACTTATTCGCCAGGTGACTCAAAGTCAATGCCCAAGCGTCGCCCTGTTGGATGCAGGAATTCGCGATCGGTTGCCACACTATGGCGAAGCGACGTGGAACGCAGTTGCAAAAGGCGTTGAAGAATGGGAAGTTGTTCCGACACATCATGGCACGAATTACCTACATACGCACCGATTCTCCGCGACGCATCCGTATCGCGGCCCCGCGTCCGCAGCGCATGGACGCCTTTCTCCGATCCCATCCCCTGATGCTGCTGCTTCTGTTGCTATTGCCGCGGTTTCTGCAACTGGGTTTCGGGGAAATGCAGCAATGGGACGAATCGCTGTATGCCCTGCGCACGCAGGTGATACTGCGGTTCGGCGCACTATGGGACCAATCCGCAGCGATGCTGTCGGGCAGTTATTACAGCGCGCACCCGCCGCTGTATGTCTGGAGTTCGTTGTTCTGGACCTTGCTGTTCGGCGAGCATGTGTGGGTGTATCGGCTCACCTCGGCACTCGCAGGTGCGGCGCTTCTCCTTTTGGTGTACAGGTACGCGCGGCGCGTCATGCCGCATGGTTGGGCGATGCTGGCGGCGGGTTTCGTCGCCTTGCAGCCGCTGGTCGCGCTGCACGCACGCCTGGGACAACTGGATGTGCTGCTCACGGTGTGCATGTTCGCCGCACTGCATACGGCGCATCGCTATGTGCGTCTCGGCGCGCGGAGGGATTTCTGGCTGTTCGCCCTGGCTCTGGGCGCGGCCTTGATGACGAAAATGCTCTTCGCCCTCGTCCTCCCCGCGGCAGTATTCATTGCTGCTTTTCTGATGACTGGCGAGAGCCGCGCGCGCGCGCTGCGTCTGTCGCTGCTCGGCACCACGGCATCGCTGCCGCTGTGGATGCCCTGGCTGTGGAGCTTCGTTACCACGCATGGCGGAGGCGATCCGCTGTTCCTGTTCGGTGCTGCGGTGCCGCTCGGGGCCACACTCGCCGGAGCGGAGGGGACGGCCAAGGACAGCGGGATGTTTTTTTACTTCAACCAGCTCGTGGTGCAATTGGGCGTGCTCACACCCTTCGCGGTGACCGGCATGATCTCGGCGTTGCGCGAACGTCGATCGCCCGCGTTGCTGCTTGCGGCGGTGTACGTGGCGCTGCAGTTCACCGCGCTGTTGGTGATGCGTTCGAGCTTCGAAGTGTATCTGATTCCGCTGCTTCCTCCGTTGATTGTGCTGGCGGTGCATGGACTGCGCGTGCTGCGTCGTTCCACCACACCCCCGTTGTTCGCGCTGTTGACGGCGGTGCTCTGCCTGCTGTGGTCGCTGTCGCACGCCTGGCGCATGGCGGTGAAAAGCCTTCCCCGCATGCTGGTCGGCGATGCGCCGGTGGGCCAGATTTTGCCTCCGTTTCTTGTGCTGCTCGTTGCTCTGATGCTGGGCGCGGGGTTGACCTTGTGGTGTGCGCGCCGGGTTGCCACACGTCGGTTGCTCGGCACCACGGTGGGCTTCGTCTTCCTTGCCTTCGCATTTGCGCATCAGGTGTGGACTCTGCAAGTCGTGCATCCTCGGGAGTATGTGGACGGCGCGGAACGCACGGCCGCAACCATCGAGTCGCTGAAACCGCATCTGTTGGTGCTGGTGGGGAATGGTGACAATCCGCAGTTGACCTGGTATCTCGGCGGATGGGACATCGGCTGGCGGAAGAATGCTACTCAATGCCTGCGCATGCAGCCGCGGGTTTCGGGCAGCGGCAATATCCAATCCACCTTGTCGGCGATGCGTCTCGAGGGCCATGTGGCCGTTGTGGTCGAACGCGATGAAATTGCGCAGGGGGTGTATCGTTCGCACGCAGACGTGGTGCCGGACGGCTATCGCATAGTGCTGAACACCCGTCGATACACGGTGGCCTGGGTGGGCGTACCGCGATTGACCGCGAAAGATCGCGCCGCGAAAACGTCCTGCGGCATGGCAACGCCTTCCGATACCACGGGCACGGAACAACCCACGGAAGGGCGCCCATGAGAGGCACGGGCGAATGGAAGGGCCTGCCGGGACTCATCGCGCAGTTGCTCTCCTACACATCGGTACGCGTACTCGGATTTTCCTGGCTGCTTGTCGCGCTCGTGGCAACACAGCTGCCGTTGCTGCATACGCTCGGCTACGAATTCGCCGTACTCATGGGCATGGTGGTGGCATGGACGGGCGGGCCGGTGTTTCTCCCTCTGGCCCGGCGTCTGCGTCGCCTGCCCGCTGCCTCGGCGCTGCGCGGCGTAATGCGCGATTGGTGGGCGCTCGCTTCGCTTGGCATGGTGCTATTGTTCCCACCCGCCGCGGTGATGGTGGTGGCGATGTCCTTCATCCGGAATTGCTCTCCATTGGAAGGTGCTGCGCTGTACCTGCTCATTCCCGGCATTGGTGCGCTGTTCATCGCGGCTGTGGTGCTTCTGCTGTCCACGGCAATTCGGCGACGCGCGGGGTGGGTGCTCCTCGCCTTGCTGCTCGCGTTACTCGCGCAGCCGTTTGTGGAAATTCTCACTCAGCCGCAGTTGTACGCCTACAACCATGTGTTCGGAATGTTCGTGGGACTGTCCTGGGATCAACTGCAACCGCCGCTGGGCACCTTGCTGCTGTTTCGTTGTCTGACCTTCAGCATTATCGTTATGATGCTCGCGGTCACGGCCGCATTGCGCTCGCTGGCACGGCCTTCGCGGGCGTCGTCGCGCATCGCGCTGGCCTCGGTGTTCCTCCTCGGCCTGCTACCCGCTGCGCTGCTCCTGCGGCAGGCCGATGAACTGGGCTTTCGCAACAGCGAAACGCATTTGCGCACAGTGTTGCACGCTACCCTGCGTACGGAGCACTTCGATATTCACTACGATCCCACGTCCGTGCCTGCAGGGGATCTCGCCTTTATCGCCGACGAACACGAATTCCAGTATTCGGAAGTACGCGCCGCGCTGAACATTCGCTACGACCGGCGCATCACATCCTGGCTGTATCCCGACGACGAGACCAAAGGACGCTTGTTCGGCACGGTGACCTCCGAAGTTGCGCGACCTTGGCTCGCTGAAATGCACATCGGTATCGATGCCATCGAAGCGTCGCTGCGCCATGAACTGGTACACGTGATGGCGGCCGAATTCGGGCCGCATTACATCGGCGTGCCGTTTCTGCGCGTGCTGGGATTGACGGAGGGATTGGCCATGGCCGTGGAGTGGCGTAGCGGCGAGCGCAGCCTGCACGAACACAGCGCCGCCATGCTGCATTACGGATTATTGCCTCCTGTATCCTCGTTCATCGGTACCGCGGGATTCATGGGCGGCGCCTCCTCCGTGGGCTATGTGGCCAGTGGATCCTTCACGCGCTGGCTTATGGACAGCCGTGGCGTGGAGGCGGTGAAACGCTGCTACGCGGCCGACGACATCGAAGGAACGCTGGGCACGACGTACGCGCGTCTGGAGGAGGAGTGGCATGCGTGGTTGCGCACGGTGCAGCGGCGCGCGCCCGACAGCATCGCAACACTGAATCTCTTCCGCGCGCCGTCGCTGTTCACGGCCCTGTGCGCGCGGGCCGTGGGCGAAATGGGGCGGCGGGCGTCGACACTGCTGCGGCAAGGTGATGCGGCGGAAGCGCTGGCGGTGTACGGCGAAATCGAACGCGAGGCCCCGGGGGCGCGCGCGGCGTACGGCGTCATGCAATCGCTGTACCAGCTCGGTCGCCATGATTCCGTGATCGTGTTCACTTCCCGTCTGCTGGCCGACAGCAACCGGGCCTACACTATATTCCCCATGCTGTTGTGGCGTGGCGCGGCGTTCTGGGCGCTTGGCGATACCGCCCGTGCAGCCGCGGATTTTTCCACACTGCTGCACGAAAGGCCGGCGGGTTGGACACCGGGGCGCGCGCAACGTTTGCTCGCACTTCTACGAGCCTACCCGCTCGACGACAACGTGCGGGCTTTTGCGCTGCGAGGACTGCGGGTCTCGACAAATCCGGATTCCACCGTGCTTGCACATGCGCGCGATGCCGAACGCCTCGCAGAGCGGCGCGTACCCGCGGACCCACTGCTGGACGAAGCGATTGTCCGTTACGCCTCTATCGACAGCACGCGCGGGCATGCCCTGGCCTTGTTGCGTTCTGTCCCGGAAGAGCGGCGCAGCTGCGCGCAGTGGAAACTGTTCGGCATGCTCGCGTATCGGCAGGGCAATCTGGATACCGCCGAGCGGGCCTTCGCTATCGCGCAGTCCCGCTGCCTCGCCGGCGAGGACGATATCAGCACCTGGGTGCGGCGCTGCGCGTGGAAACGGGCACAACGCGACGCGGCCGCGAATACTGCGCGGCCGCGTGGATGACATGCGTGGACAACGCTCGAGTTGCCCAGTCCCGGATTACTGCAGGCGGAGGATGCGCAGCGAATCCGCTGTGCGCGCGTAGCGCTCCACCAACGCGAGTCTGCCCCCGTCCGCGCTCAAACGTGGCATGATGGACTGTGCAGCCAGGCGGTTGGTGCTCCACACCGAGGTCGGTACCGCCATCCAGGTGTCACCGGTGGCGGTTTCGTAAAACATCACGTTTTTCGCCGCATTCACTTCCACATCCACCACTCCTCCCTTGATGGGCGTGCTGTGCGCGCCTGTGGCCAGTTCCAGTCGCGCCACCGCTTCCTTCTCCAATGCGTACAGCACGGGCGGATCGGGATTGCGCTGGAAATAATGCATGCGGTAATGCCAGGGGTTCTGGCTGTCGAAGGGTACAGTGGTAAAAGATTGCTGCAGCGTGCCGTCGTAATTGTACACCAATATCTCGCCCGTCCCGAGGCGCAGCGCCAGCATCGACACGGTGAGACTGGCGATGGACAATGGCGTACCTCCGCGCGTCTCCCGCACAAGAACGGAATCGGAGACCACTTTCCAATCCAGAGGATCGAGCACCGTGCGATGCACTTCCAATTGCGAACCATCGCTGCCCGCCCAGAGAAGCACCGTACCGCTGCTCTGGGCGAACGTGGCCACCTGCGGTTTGATGTTTCCTCCGCGGGCGAGTACACCGCGCTGTACACCGTTCAAATCCACCAGCACGATTTGCTCGTCCTGAACAAAGGCGAGCACGGTTCCGGAGGGATCGAAGGAATACAGTCGATGTGTGGTGATGATCGTGCCGAGATCCACCGTGCGAAGTCGACGTGTGTTCATGTCGAGCACGGCGAGCCGCGTCGATGGCTGTAAAGGTTCGTTGGCATCGACACCGCTTCCGGTGGAGTAGCCCGCCACCAGCACAGAGTTGTCCGGTGAGAACAGGGGATTGTAGAAATGCTCGTGTTGCGGAGCATCGTCTTCGGAACAGGCGGACAGCAGCACCAGTGTGGCAACGGAGAGAACAGCGACGAGGTGTTTCATGAAAAATCCCGTGAGGATGCGGTAAACGATGGGAGAACGCCGGGTGCCGCGATGAACAGCGCGACCCAGCCCGCGAGGAAAGCGACGCCACCCAGCGGCGTGATTGCGCCGAGTATACGTATACCCGTGACAGCGAGAAGATACAAACTCCCGGAGAAAAGCAGCACGCCCGAGAGAAAGCTCCAACCCGCCACACGCAACGGCCGTGCCGTTGAATTGCGCAGAAACAGCGTCACCAGTCCGAGCGCAAGGGTGTGAATGGCATGGTACAGCGAAGCCGTGCGCCACGTCTCCACCGCCCCTTCGGTTAGCACCTCGCGCAAGGCGTGCGCACCGAAGGCGCCCAGGGCAACGAAGAGAAAGCCGCTCACTGCGGTAACCCGTAGCCATGGCAATGCCGGCGAAGTGCTCTGCGGTGATGGACTGGAGGTTGTATCGGGCATGGCGAATTATCGTCGTGGGAGAAGGTATTTCTGAGCAACACCGAATTTCGTTGAAAGTTACCCCGGCGGGGAGAAAGGCGTAGGGGAAAAATCCGGTGCCGTCACGCCAAGTACTTCATCCGGCGCGAACGCCGCGAGCGCGGTATGCGCCGCTTCGGCATCGCCGAACAGCCCGAACACCGTGGATCCGCTGCCGCTCATCAACGCGCCTACCGCGCCATTGTCCAGGAGGCGACGCTTCATCGCCGCGATTGCCGGCCAGCGCTCGAACACCGCTGGCTCAAAATCGTTGACCAGCAGTGGTGCCGGATCGCCAGCCCGCACAGCATCGGACAGCAGCAGGTCGAGGCGGGGATCGGGCTGCCGCTCCCGCGCGCCGAGCGACGCGTACGCCCATGCGGTGGACACGTGAATCCGCGGTGTCACCAGCACGATCCACCATGGCAGGTGAACATCCAACGGGGTGAGCATTTCACCTCGTCCGCCCGCCAGCGCGGGTCCATCATGCAGGAAAAAGGGCACATCCGAACCCAATCGCGCTGCCATGGCTTGCAATTCCTCGTCGGGAATCTCCGTGCCCCACAGCCGCGGGAGTGCGCGTAGCACCATCGCCGCGTTGGAACTGCCACCGCCGAGCCCCGCTCCCACGGGTATGCGCTTGTCCAAGGCGATATGCACACCACCACCACCGGCGAAGCGGTACACTTCCGCCGCCGCGCGCAAACAGAGATTACCGCTGTCGCAGGGCACATCGTCGCGTGTGCATTCCATACTCAGACCGAGGTCGCGCGCATGCAATTCCACCGTGTCGCAAAGATCCACAGGCACAAATATCGTGGCGAGATCGTGATACCCATCCTCACGCTTGCCGAGTATGCGTAGCCCGAGATTGATCTTGGCGTGGGAATGAATGGTCATCGCGCGGTACTACTCGCCGAGAAACAGTCCGAAGGTGAGGTGCAGCCGCGCGAAGGCGCCGTCGAGGCCGAAATCCGGCACATTCATCAAGTCGAAATTATCGTCGAGTTTCCAATCCTCTCCCACGGTGCCGAAATATCCCGCCTGCACGCCGAGATTCACGAAAGGATGTACTTCGTACTCCAGCATGAGCGTGGGCTGCACGGCGAAGAAACTGTTCACAAGCTCATGCCTGCTGTCCACCGCGGACGCGGGGTCCGAGGGCAGCAGCGAGCCCCAGGTTTTTCCCGCATTATCGGATTGCGTGAGCGTGAGCGTGTAACTGCCGCCGCCGATCAAGCCACCGAAGGCCACGTGCAGCCGACCCAAGGGGATCACGTATTCCAGAGTCACACCGCCGCTGCTCACATCGAGGCGCACGCTCTGATACTGTCCGTCCTTGTCGCGTCGCGTTTCCATGCCGCCCCCATAGCCCATGCCACCTACACGGAGGTTGGGGATGATCATAGTGTAAATGTACCCGTGTCCTCCGAACATGAACATGCCGTCCTCGCTCAGAGCGGGAAGACCTTTCGCGGCCAATTCACGATTCAGCGTCGTCGTGTTGATGAACGACCAGGTCGGTGCAACGCCGCCGCCGCCACCCACGATGCCGCCACCGCGTTCGCGACGATTGGGACGCGGCTCCACATCCTCCTCCTCCTGCGCCCATGCGGGTGTGGTGAAAAGGACAAGGAGCAGCAGGAGGGATAGTCCGTATTTCATAATACATCCTTCAACATCGATCAAAGAAACAACAGCACGATATGCGTGGCCACGCAGGCGTAGATGCCCGCCACCACATCGTCCATGATAATGCCACCGCCTCCACGCATGCGGTCGAATTGCCGCGCGGGCGAGGGCTTGACGATATCGAACAAGCGGAACAGCAGAAACGCGATGCCTGCGGCGAGCAGGGTTTTCGGCAGAAAACACAGCGCCAGCCACATGCCCGCCGCTTCGTCCACCACCACGATCGAGGGATCGTCGCCGTACCCGCGCTCGAGTACCGTGGCCGCAGGGATGCCGGTGAGCGCGATGCTGAAGGCGAGCAGCAGGAGAATGACGCCGTTGTCCGTGAAGGGCAGCACCCAGTACAGCGCCAGCGCCGCCAGCGATCCTACCGTGCCGGATGCGATGGGGGCGAAGCCGGTGAAAAAAAACGAGCCCCAGAGCAACGCGAGCATGCGCAGCACGCGGGGAGTTTCCTTTTCTGGTTCGCGATACACCACCTCGCTCATCCCGCCACCTGTCGCTTTACTTTGCAGAGGCGAAGAACGAACACCCGATTGTCCACCAGATACTGTACGCCGGTGAACAATGTCAGCACGGTGACACCCAGCATCAATCCGTACACCAGCGGTGGGTCGAGCAGGGTTTCGGGCACTGTGCCCAACGCCGCACGTATCCACCCCACATCCTTGAGCACCACCAGCAGCAGCAGATAGTACAGGGCGATCATTTGGATGAAGGTTTTCCACTGCGCCGTTTTGCTGGTGACGATGTGCTCGCCGCGATTCTCGGCCAGCGACCGGAGGGCGGTCACCAGCATGTCGCGTAGCACGATGACGATCACCATCCACCAGGGAACCATGCCCAGCACGGCGAAGGCGAGGAAGGCAGCCGAGGTGAGGAATTTATCCGCGAGCGGATCGAGGAATTTCCCGAGATTCGATTCCGTGCCGCTGCGCCGCGCGATTTCGCCGTCGTACCAGTCCGTGATGGCCGCGATAAAAAACACTGCCAGCGACAATTGACGCGTCACGGCGCTTTCGGCGATGATCATAAAGAAGAACACCGGCGAAAGCACGAGTCGGATGAAGGTCAATGTGTTGGGCAGCGTGGAAAACATGCGTACTCAGCGTGAAACGCGGTCGTTGCCAGCGGGCGACGGCTGCGCGGGGAAATATGGATGCTCGGAAAATCGCGCATTTCCCGCAGGAAAAAAAATCTCTCCCGAGGGAGAGATGCTTGGGGTGGGCATGAGGCACGCGACCGCGGCATGCGCCGCGTCCAGGCGCGGGCGCGGTGCGCCGGAAGATTCTAGAATACGCTCTGGTCCTGCTGTGGCCGTCGGACCACCGTGGCCTGCATGCCCTTGGGACCGACCTGGGCTTCGTACTCGACGAGTTCGCCGCCCTTGAGCTTGCGGTAGCCCTCGCCATCGATGGCCTTGTAGTGTACAAACACATCACTACCTTCGATGGATTGAATGAAACCGAATCCTTTCGCGTTGTTGAACCATTTTACGACGCCCTGCTGCATAACGCCTCCTTGAAAACGAAGATCGGGTATGGTACAATCCGCTGCGTGTCTCTGACCCGTGGCAGTTGCGACACGTTGCACAACAGCTGATCGCTCGTCGAGCGAAAAAAGCGGCCACTTCCTTTTGATGGGGATGGATTTTTGCCCTAAAATATATCGCTTTTTCCCTTGACGCAAGTACTTTTCGCACTTTTTACAAGCTCTATTCCATGGAATCGCAAAAATACACGACGC
The DNA here is from genome assembly GCA_035914695.1 of Bacteroidota bacterium. Classification (GTDB taxonomy): domain Bacteria; phylum Bacteroidota; class Ignavibacteria; order SZUA-365; family SZUA-365; genus JAOSJT01. Next base: position 9,691 of record JAMIQH010000113.1, read on the forward strand.
GGCGGTCTCCTGTCGGAAACCGCCGCGTCGGAAAAAGCGACCGCTCGGTGCGGTATCAGAAATTTTTACGCGAGAATTGCCACCAGGCGAGCGCGAACAGCGCCGCGGCAAACAGGGCGCTGGTCCATACCGGCTCCCAGCTGAAGGGCTGATGCATCACCAACGCATTGGCCAGCTTGGAAAGGCCGTCCACCTTGGGAAGAGGGTAGTAGAAAAAGTCCAGCACGGTGCCGATCACCGGCTTGCCCGCCATTTCGGCGATCATATCGCGGGCTTCCAATATCGGCCCAAGAACGAGGGCGTATGCGTAGACCACGATGATGCTCAAGGCCGAGCTGCGCGAAGCGATGCTCATGGCCATCATCGGCGCATAGAGCACCACGAAGCCGAACGTGATGGGTAGGATGATGGCGAGAAAACCCCAGTTCCAGAAACCTGTGCGCAGGCCGCTGATCACCCACATGCCGACCACGAAATACGAGACATTCGCCGCCACGATCAGCGCCGCGCCGATGGTGCTGCCCAACAGTATCGTGCCGCGACGCACGGGTTTCGACAACAGCAGATCGATGCTGCCCTTTTCCATCATGTTCGGCAGTATGCTCGCCGTGGCGAACACCGAAAGCAATAGCGCCACGAAGCTGATGAAACCGGTGAGAAACGTCTGTATCCCCATGGTCACTTCGCGCATGCTGCCAATGGGAACATTCTGCTGCTGTCCCTGCGCGTTCTGCGCGGGCACGGTGATGGAGTCCGGCGCGAGAATGGCCACGAGTACGCCGATGAGCAGGAAGAAGGTGGATATCGCCGCGAAGGCGATAATGGTTTTGCGCGCGAGTCCTTCGCGGAAGGTGTATGCGATGATGGCTTGCAGTTTCATGCCTTCTCCTCCCCGGAAATCACTTCGATGAACATGTCCTCGAGACTCTGCCGCTTCTGCTGAATCGAGGTGATGGGCACGGCCTGCGCGCGCAGCTGATCGATCACCGCGTTGAGCGCCGCAACGTCGTCGATATACAATTGCAGCATGCCATCGGCGAATTCCACGCGGAGGCGCGTGGCGTCCCATTGCACGCGCAGGGCTTCCGGTACGGGAGCGGCGATGCCGATGCTGTACACGTGCTGCTGCGTGGTGAGTTCGTCCACCGAACCCAGGCGCACCAACTTGCCTTTGTTGAGGATGGCAACGCGGTCGCAGATCAATTCCACTTCGCTGAGCAGATGCGAGTTGAGAAACACCGTGCGGCCCTCGTCGCGCAGGCGCACGAGCAAATCGCGAATCTGCTTGCGGCCGATCGGATCCACGCCGTCGGTGGGTTCGTCGAGCATCACCAGGCGGGGATTGTTGATCAACGCCTGCGCCAGACCGATGCGTTGCAGCATGCCTTTCGAATATTTGCGGATTTTGGTTTTTCTCCATTTCACCATATCCACAAGTTCCAGCACCTCGTCGATGCGGCGCTCAAGCTGCGCGCTGTCCACACCACTGAGTTTGCCGAAATAGCGCAACACCTGCTCGCCGGTGAGAAAATCCGGGTACCGGTGATTCTCCGGCAGATACCCGACACCGCTCTTGGCGGCGGCGTCGCCGATGGGACGGTCGAGCAGCGTCGCAGTGCCGGATGTGGGAAACACGATTTCCAGCAGTACTTTGATGAAGGTGGTTTTGCCCGCCCCGTTGGGGCCGAGCAAACCGAAAATTTCTCCCGCATGCACGTCGAGCGAAAAATCCGCGAGGGCGGTGACTGCCGTCTTGCGCTTGCCCTCGAACACTTTCGTGATGCGATCCGCGTGAATGATCTGCATGATTGTTCCGTGGTGAATGATCGACTAAGATAGAATGAAGCGCGGGATTTGCCAATGCGTTATGCATCGCCATACCGTTCCGCGCAACGCTCTTCCCGAAGAGGGAACACGCCTGGCGAACCCTGCCAATGTTCCTCGTGTTGGTACAAGCATGGAACACGACCTCCGGAATACCAGAGACACGTCGATGCGCGATGCCGCAACCTATTCCTCGTCCGACGCGCGCCTTCTGCGCACCGCACTCCTGCTGGGCCTGATCACCGTCGCCTATAATCTCGTCGAGGGTGCGGTGTCGGTGGTCTTCGGTATGTCCGAGGAAACCCTCGCACTGTTCGGATTCGGCGTCGACAGTTTTGTCGAGGTGATATCCGGCGTGGGTATCCTGCACATGGTTCTGCGCATGCGACACGCTCCGGTGCGTGATCGCGATGCGTTCGAGCGTCGCGCGCTGCGCATCACAGGTACGGCATTTTATCTGTTGTGTTGCGGATTGCTCTTCGGCGCGGTGTACAATCTGGCCACGGGAGCTGTGCCCGAATCCACATTGCCGGGTCTTGTCATCTCCGTCCTGTCCATGTTCACCATGTATTACCTGCTGCGCGCAAAGCTGCGCACAGGTCGCGCTTTGCGTTCGGATGCCATCGTTGCCGATGCGCAATGCACGCGCACCTGCCTGTATCTCTCCGTGGTGCTCCTGCTCAGCAGCGGACTGTACGCGCTTTTCTCGCTGCCGTGGATCGACAGCATCGGCTCGCTTGCCATTGCCGTCTTCGCCTTTCGCGAGGGTCGCGAGGCCTTCGAAAAAGCGCGCAGCGGCGCACTGGCCTGCTCCTGCCATTGATGTGCGTGTCATCGCGAGATGCGGACTGCGCGCGACTGCGATCGGCAGGAACCGCTGCGAAGCCGATGGGTCGCAAATGCTCGGCCCATTCTCCTCGCACGGATCGGGCTGAAGTAATTCGATGCAATGGCTGATGCAACAATGCTCCTCGCTCCCATTCCCCTTGCCGATGTGTTCCCGGTGCACAGCACGGCAGGCCCCGGCATGTCGAATTCTTTGCGCGCCGCCGGGTATTCTTGCATCAATTCTCCCCGAATAGTATATTCAAGTTCGTGTTTTTTGAACCAAGGAGTACCATGCCACAGCATAAGTCAGCAGAGAAACGAGTTCGCACGTCGGCGCGTCGCCGCTTGTACAATCGCATGAACAAATCGATGATGAAGACGGCGATCAAGGATTTGCGCGCCACGACGGACAAGACCAGCGCGGAGACGAAGTACAAGAAGGTGTCTGCACTCCTCGACCGTCTCTCCACGCGTGGCATCATTCACAAGAATTTCGCGGCAAACAAGAAGTCCAAGCTCGCACGTTTCGTTCAGAAACTGGGGTAACGCTCACTGCGGGACGGCCGCCACACGGCGGTCGGTCGCACGACGGCCGCGCTCGCCGCAGCTGTCGTCCTTGCACCGGGCACATCATGGAGCCTCCTAGTACATTGCCATCGCAGCGTCGCATTCGACCCGGAGTCCGCTCATGACCGGGACGGAATGGCTCGACGCTGCGCTCTTTTTATTTTCCCTCTTCATCGCGACCATGGTCGCCATCGCCGAAGCCGCCATCACCGCCGCGTCGCGTAGTCGACTCGAGGATCTGGCGGACCATCACGACATTGCCGCGCGCCACGCGCTGCGGCTCAAGGATGGCGACGAGGATCGTCAGGCCACCGTGCAAATCGCCTCGGCACTATTGCTCGTGGTGGCCAGCATGCTTATCGCGCCGTATCTCTTGCAGTGGGCCATCGACGTGGCCACCTGGTCGCAGCAACCCTGGCTGAACGGGGTGTTCACCGTGCTGGCTGTGCTCTTCGTGGGCGCGCTCATCGCGTCGGTGTTTTTGCTGTGGACGGTGCTCTTCGGTCGCGCCATCGGTGCGCGCTACGCCGAGGCGCTGGTGCTGCGCGTCGCGGGAAGTTTTCTCTCGTTGCACCGCGTGCTTCGTCCCTTGCAGCGAATCAACACCGCCGTGGCGCAGGGTTTTCTCGGGCCGTTCAAAGCCAACGCCGCCTTTCACGCCAGCATCTCCACCGAGGAAAACCTCATGGACATCCTCGAGGATGGCGCGAAAACCGGCTTGCTCGACCGCACCGAGCATGAACTGATCGAAAGCATTTTTCAATTCACCGAAACCACTGCGCGCGAGATCATGATTCCGCGCACCGATGTGGTGGCGGTGGAAATCGGCATGCCCGCCGACAGCATTCTCGAAACCTTCCTCGAAGAGGGCTTCACCCGCATGCCGGTGTATCGCGAGTCCATGGACAACGTACTCGGCGTGGTGTATGCCAAGGATGTGATCAGTCTCATCCAACATCGCGATCTGATCATTTTGCAGGACATCATCCGTCCCGCCTACATCGTTCCGGAAACGAAACCGATTTCCGATCTGCTGCGCGAGTTCCAGCTCAAGCGCCTGCACATGGCGATTGTGGTGGACGAGTTCGGCGGCACTGAAGGCATTATCACCATGGAGGACATTCTCGAAGAAATCGTCGGCGACATTCGCGACGAGTACGACGAGGAGGAAAGTCCCTTCGCTCTGCTTCCCGACGGATCGGTGGAAGTGGAGGCCATGGAAAACATTTCCGATTTCAATACCTACACGGAATACACCATTCCCGAGAGCGACGATTACGATACCATCGGAGGGTTCGTGACCTCGCTGTTCGGACGCATCCCCGAAGCCGGCGAACACATCGCCTTCGAGGACATGCGCATCGACGTGCTCGAGGCCGAGGATCGTCGGGTCATCCGTGTACGTCTCTCGCGGGACGAGGCCGGCACGGCTTCGTGATTTCGCGTCCGAGTGCTATTTTACACGACCATCATTCTTCGTTGACCCTGTAGCACGCACGACCGGAGGGCTCGCGATGCAAGCACTCGCATCACTGTTATTCGCCATCGTTCCCATGGCTCTGTATCTGTGGGGCATCTGGGCCATGGACCGCTACGACCGCGAGCCCATCGGGCTGCTGTTGTTGAACTTCGCCTGGGGAGCGCTCGGCGCCATTTTCTTCGCCATTGTCTTCAGCGTGTCGATGAGCGAAATGCTCGGCACATCCGATATACAGAACGCGGTGTTCATCGCGCCGCTCACCGAGGAAATCACCAAGGGCATCTTCCTGCTGTGGACCGTGCGGGACCGGCGCTTCGACAACATCACCGACGGCGTGGTGTACGGCATGGCCATCGGACTGGGTTTCGGCATGACGGAAAATTTTCTCTATTTCCTCGGAGCGAGCACGGCGGGGGAATGGGTGACAATGGTGGTGGTGCGCACCCTGTTCACCGCGGTGATGCACGCCATGGCCACAGGCATTCTCGGCGCCTTCATCGGCTACACGAAATTCGGCAAGCCGCTGCTGCGCCTGCCGCTGCGCCTGCTGGGTCTGGGCCTCGCGATGTTCATGCATTTCTTCTGGAATTACTCTGTCACACTCAATTCTCCCGCCGGTATCGGACTCGGCACGGTGTTCATTTTCCTGAGTCTGTTCGTGATCATCATCGTGCTGCAGCTCTCGCTGCTCGCGGAGAATCGCCTGCTCATTCGCGAACTCACCGAGGAAGCCGAGCGCGGCCTGATTCCCGCCGTGCATTTGCAGTACCTGCCCTTCACCAGCAAGCGCCGCCTGCTGGGCTGGCTGTCGCCCACCATCGATCGCAAGCAGTACATCGGCCTCGCCACCCGGCTGGCGTTCCGCAAATTCCAGAGCCGCAATTCGCACGGTGAACTGCGCGACCGGTATCTGGGCGAAGTGGAGGAGTTGCGCGGAAACATCGGACACATTCTGCGGGCCGATGCCGACGACGAGGCGGCGCGGCTATTCTGATGCCTACGCGGCATGCGTACGGCACGCGCGGGTTGTTTGGCGGGTCCGTCGCGGCATGCTACCTTGAACACAAGCGTATGCGTCGCGTCCTGTCGTGCGCGTCGCCGTGTGCTCCGTTGTCATCCATGCATGGAAGAGGGATATGATTCACGTTCTGCTCACATTCGGTACCAGGCCCGAGGCCATCAAACTCGCACCCGTCGTCGCCGCTCTGCGCGCGCGGCCCGACCGCTTCCGCGTCAGCGTCTGTCTCACCTCGCAGCACAAAGACATGCTGCGGCAGGTGACGGAGTTTTTCGGCATACGCGAGGATGTGGATCTCGACGTGATGACGCACAACCAATCGCTCGAACACATCACCGCCACGGTGCTCACCGGCATGCGTGCTGTGCTGGCCGAATTGCGCCCCGATGTGCAATTGGTGCAGGGCGACACCACCACGGTGTTCGCCGCGGCGCTGGCCGCGTTTTACGCGCGCATACCCGTGGGACATGTGGAGGCCGGCCTGCGCACCTTCGATAAATTCAGTCCCTTTCCCGAGGAGATGAACCGCACGCTCACCGCGTCGCTCACGGATTTTCACTTTGCGCCGACGCAGCGTGCGGCCGACAACCTGCTGCGCGAGGGCAGGGACGCTTCCAGCGTGTTCGTCACGGGCAACACCGTGGTGGACGCGCTGTTTCTCGGCAAACGTCTTCTGGAACGACGCGATGCCAAGGCGCGCGAGGAGCTGCTGCTGGAAGCGCAGTTGCCCGAGGATGTCTTGCGGCGCATGCTCGAAGGCGGCAGCCGCGTGATCACCGTCACCGCACATCGTCGCGAGAGTTTCGGCGAGCCCTTCGAGCAGATGTTCGCCGCCATGCGGGATATTGTGGAAGAGCACGGCGATGTGGAAATCGTGTATCCCGTGCATCCCAATCCCAACGTCCGCGAATTGGCGGACCGCATGCTGCGAGGTCGCGAGCGCATCCACTTGCTGCAGCCTCTGCGCTACGAGCAATTGCTGTATTTGATGGACAACAGCACGGTGCTGCTCACCGACTCCGGCGGCATTCAGGAGGAAGGTCCCTCCCTGCGCAAACCCGTACTGGTGATGCGCGAAGTCACCGAGCGTCCCGAAGGCGTCGACGCCGGTGTTGCGCGATTGGTGGGCACCGACCGCGAGCGCATTCGCTCGGAAGTGCGGCGCCTGCTCACCGACGCCGAGGCCTACGCGGCCATGGCCACGGGCAACAATCCCTATGGAGATGGACGTGCGAGCGAACGCATCGCCGATACGTTGTGGGAGCGCCTTGGTGGCTGATCGTCCACTGCGCGTGGTGTTCGATGCACACGCGATCACGCCACGGCGATCCGGCATCGGTGAGTACAGTGCGCGTCTTCTCGCGGCGATGCTGACCGAAGCCGGCGCGGAGGTGGAAGTGCATGCCTACGCCAATGGAGCGATACGGCCGCTGCGCACGCTCGAGGAGCTTCCGGCCATCGCCGATGGCAGTCTCTACGCCCTGAAGCACCAACGCGAATTGCCGCGATTGCTGCGCGCGGGCGCTTACGACCTGCTGCACATGCCGGAGTTCATCATTCCTCCACGCGTACCAATTCCCGTGGTGGTGACGCTGTATGATGTGATCCCGCTGGCCAAGCCCGAGTACATCGCGAAGTCCCTCAAAGTGCGCCTGCTCCCGCTGTACCGCTGGATGATGCGCCGCGCGACGCGTGTCGCACGGCGCGTGCTGACGATTTCCGAGCACAGCAAGAGCGATATCGTGCGCATGCTCGGTGCCGATCCCGCGCGTATCGATGTCACGCCGCTGGCCCCGACCGTCGAGGTGGATGGCGCGGCGCTCCCCGCGGCGTTGACGGATCGTTTCGCAGGGTGTCGCTATGTGCTGTACGTGGGCCGGCACGATCCATACAAAGGGTTGGGATTGCTGTTCGACGCCTTCGCCCGTGTGAAGGATGCCGAAGGTGCGCGCGATGTGTGCATCGTGGTGGCGGGAGCGCGGGACGAGCGCTATGGCTACGCGGAGCAGTTGGAGAGACTGGATCTGCGGCATCGCGTGCATTTCCTCGATTATGTGGCGTCCGGACAGCTCTCCGCGCTGTACGCGAACGCGGCGGCCTTCGTCTTTCCCTCCCTGTACGAAGGATTCGGCCTCCCGCCTCTGGATGCCATGCGCCACGGTGTGCCGGTGCTATGCAGTGATCGCAGTTCGCTGCCCGAAGTGGTGGGGGACGGGGCACTGACCGTGAATCCGGAAGACCCCGGGGAATTCGCCTCGGCATTGCACCGTGTACTGACCGATGCTACCTTACGAGAAACGCTGGTGGCGCGGGGGCTGCAGCGGCAGCGCCAGTTCTCCTGGTCGCATACCGCCGCTCGCACCGTGGAGTGCTACCGGCGCGCGTTGGCCCACGCGTCCCGCTGACAACGATACGAACGCTCCGATTGAAAGCGCAGGTTATGACAGGAAATTTACTCGAACGACTAGGTGTCCGACAGGGGCTGCTGCTCGCCCCTATGGAAGATGTGACCGACATGTCCTTTCGCCAGATTTGCAAAGAATTCGGCGCCGACATCGTGTACACGGAATTTGTGAATGCGGACGGACTGGTGCGCAGCGCCAAGCCCACCAAAACGCGGCAGAAAATGCTGATCCGAGAAGAGGAGCGCCCCGTCGGCATTCAGATCTACGGGGGCAATCTCGACACCATGCGTGAGGCGGCCGGTATTGCGGAAGCCGAGCAGCCGGATATTCTCGACATCAATGCCGGATGTTGGGTGAAAAAGGTGGCGGGGCGCGGTGCGGGCGCCGGTTTGCTCAAGGATTTGCCGTACATGGTGCGCATGGCCGAAGCCATTGTGCAACAGGTACGCATACCTGTGACGCTGAAAACGCGCATCGGCTGGGATCACGATTCGATACAGATTACCGAACTCGCCCGCATGCTCCAGGATGTGGGTGTGCAGGCGCTTACGGTGCATTGCCGCACACGGCAGCAGGGGCATAGCGGCGATCCCGATTGGAGCTGGATTCCACGTATCAACCAGGTGGTGGACATCCCGGTGATTCTCAACGGCGGCGTGATGGAGCCGGAAGATGTGCCCCGCGCGTTCGCCGAAACCGGTTGTGACGCCGTGATGATCGCACGGGGCGCCATCGCCAATCCGTGGATTTTCCGCGAGGCCAAGCAACTCCTGGCTGGCGGCCTGTTGCCCGAGCCACCCAGTTTCGCCGAACGCATCGACACGGCGCTGCGGCATCTTCGCATGTCGGTTGCGGTCAAAGGCGAACGCCGCGCGGTGCTGGAAATGCGCAAGCACTATATCGCGTATCTCAAGTTTGTACCCAATAGCCGACAGATGCGGCATATTCTGATGAAACCCGAGACACTCCCCGAAGCCGAGGACGTGTTGCACAGTCTGCTTTTTTTTGAAGAAATCCTCACGGATGAGGAACATTTCCGGGAACCCGGGATGGTGATGGCGGGTTGAACCTTTCTGTGGCC
>JAMIQH010000114.1:0-9845 GCA_035914695.1 Bacteroidota bacterium
CGGGATCGATAAGCCGCTGGGCTTCCTCCTGCTGCAGCACGGTGCGCGCGTCGGCGATACTGAGTTTGCTGCGCTTGCGCTTCTTCGGCATCATGGAGTTGAGCAAATTCTGCAAGTCCACGCCCATGTCCTCAAGGCCCATGGGACCGAACACCTGCATGTTGGCATTGCCCGAGGCGCTGACCTCGACTTCGATTTCGCGCTTGTCGAGCGCGCCGGCGCGGAGCTGTGCGCGCAATTTCTCGCGGGTTTCGGACTGCATGTCGTCTTCCTGACCCGGCGAGCGCGGGAAAATGATATCGAGAATGCGCTCCTCGGCCAAATCGAGCGCCTTCTCCTGCACTTCGGCGCTTTTTTCCTGCCGCACCTGACTGATGGCGATTTCCACGAGATCACGGATCATCGACTCCACATCGCGGCCGACGTAGCCCACTTCAGTGAACTTCGAGGCCTCGACCTTGATGAACGGCGCGCCCGCGAGTTTGGAGAGGCGGCGGGCGATTTCCGTTTTTCCCACACCGGTGGGGCCGATGAGAATGATGTTGTTGGGCATGATCTCATCGCGCAGCGGGCCTTCGACCTGCTGGCGGCGCCAGCGGTTGCGCAGGGCGATGGCCACGGAGTGCTTGGCCTTGTCCTGCCCGATGATGTATTTGTCCAATTCCGCCACGATACGTCGCGGCGTGAGTGTGTCCTGGAGAAAGTGAAACGAATCCTCGGGCATGGTCAGGCCAGTTCTTCGATGATGATGTTGCTGTTGGTGTAAATGCAGATGTCGGCGGCAATGCCGAGCGCGTGCTCGACGATGGCGCGAGCGGGGAGATCGGAGTGGCGGGCAAGAGCGCGCGCCGCGGCGAGGGCGTAACTGCCTCCCGAGCCGATGGCCACGATGCCGTCGTCGGGTTCGATCACATCGCCATTGCCCGAAATGATGAGCGCCTTGTCCTTGTTCAGCACGGCGAGCAGGGCTTCGAGCTGCCGGAGGTATTTATCGCTGCGCCATTCGCGGGCCAGTTCCACCGCCGCTCGCTCGAAATTGCCGCGGAACTCCTGCAACTTCGCTTCGAATTTTTCCGACAGTGTGAACGCGTCGCCCGCGCTGCCGGCAAAGCCCGCGAGCACGGTGTCGTTGTACATGCGACGGATTTTGCGGGAATGGTGCTTCATCACCGTGTTGCCCACGGTCACCTGGCCATCGGCGCCGAGCACGGCCACGCCGTCGCGCAGCACGCCCAGCACGGTGGTGGATCGGATGCGCCCGGCATCGTCCGATGAATGCTTCATGGGAATCTACTCCAATCGTTTCCGCAGCCGCGCCACCGGGAGATCCATGGACTCGCGGTATTTTGCGACTGTTCTGCGCGCGATGGTGAAACCGCGCTGTTGCAGGATATTGGTCAGCTCCTGATCGCTCAGGGGCTTCCGCGGATTTTCCGCGTCGATGATATCCTTGAGAATCGACATCACCTCTTTGTTCGCAACTTCTTCCCCTGTCTCGGTTGTGATGCCTTCGCTGAAGAAGTATCGCAGCTCGAAGACGCCCCATTCTGTCTGCACGTATTTGCCATTGACAACGCGCGAAATGGTGGAAATGTCCATTTGAATGGTGTCGGCGATGTCCTTGTACACCATCGGACGGAGAAAGCCCTTGCCTTTCTCGAACCATTCACGCTGTCGGTCGATAATGGTGCTCATGACGGCGAGCATGGTCTGGCGACGCTGGTGAATGGACTGGATAAACCACTTGGCGGCATCCATTTTTTGCTTGAGAAAGGTACGCGTTTCCTGCGACAGCGATTTGCGTCCCTGGGCCAGCAATTGCCTGTAACCTCGGTTGAGTCGCAGCGGAGGTACACCACGATCATTGAGATGGATGACGAAATCGTCGTCCTCGCGCACAACGATGAAATCCGGAATAATATAGTTTATGGATTCCACGTTGTCGCCATCGCCGGGCTTGGGATTGAGCCCGCGGATCACATCGAAGGCCTTTTTGAGCATATCCTCGGAGATATGCAGCTCCTGCATGATGCGTGCGAAATGCTTTTTACTGAAGGCCTCATAGCACTCACGCAGAATGCGCAGTGCGATGATACGCGCGGTGCTTCTGTTGGGGAGCATCTCGAGCTGGGCGATGAGGCATTCCCGTAAATCCCGCGATGCTATCCCTGGAGGGTCGAGCCGCTGAATGCGTCGCAGCACGTCCTCGGCCTTGTCCATGCTGAAATCCAGTTCATGCTCGACATTCAATTCATGCACCAATTCCTTGAATTCGGTGCGCAAATACCCGTCATCATCGAGGTTCCAGGCGATGGCTTCGGCGAGCATGCTCTCGCGCTCGCTAAAATGCACCAACTGAATTTGCTCGAGCAGGCGCTCGCGCATGGTCACAGTCGCTGGCGTGGGAATTTCCCTGTCGTCGTCGGAGTCGTAATACGATTGCGACGCGTGTCCCTCGTTGTTATCGAGAAATTCCTCCCAGGTGTACTCCTCCTCGCTGTGCTCGCGGATTTCCTTGTCCAGGTACTCGTCGTCACCATTGGATGCGGACGGGGTTTCGAGCACCGCTTCCTCGCCCGCATCTCCCTCGGGCGCTTCCTGCTCGAGCACCTGATCGATGTTTTCCTCCAACTCCTCGTCGAGTTCCATTCCTTCTTCAAGCATGGGATTTTGCTCGAGTTCATTCTTGATAGTCTGCTCGAGCTGAAGAACCGGAAGTTGAAGAATTTTAAGGTATTGAACCTGTGCCGGCGAAAGTTTTTGTTGAAGGGTCTGACGTTGGGTGAGGTGCAGCATGTCAACCTCCCCGTTCGGTATGATGGCGGTCGCTTTCCCGTTTCAAGGCAAGCCAGGCATCCCTGCCGAGCGCCCGGGTGAGGGGTTCCTCCAGAAAATCCACCATGGGTAAGCCCAGTGCATCTCCGCGATCGAGGGCGGGATCGCATTCGCCGAAGCGCTCGTAGCGCAGTTGATCGCGGGTTTTCCCTTTGATGCGTATGGGGAACAGATGGCAGGAAACGGGTTTGGGCCATGAAAATTCCCCCGCTTCGTAGGCGCGCTGTATGGCGCAGCGGGCGATGCCATCCTCGTACACCACGAAAACGCACGCGCGTTCGTCGAAACAGCGGATGGTCCACTCCCCTTCGTCGAGTTCGAACAGACCCTCTCTGCGCACCAGATCCTGATGCGGCATGGGAAGGCGTTCGTGCAGGAGTCTGTAGGCACGCTCGAGTACTGGCTTTTCTTCATCACGAATCGGGGGCCCACTCCCTCCCGGGAAGGTGCAACAGGCGCCTTTGCATGCGACGAGATCGCAGGCGAAACGGGTGGTGAAAATTTTCCTGTCTACACGCATGATGAAGCTGGCACGATTTTTATTCCGCGTTCAAAGTAGACAAAAGCGGGCATTCACGCAATACGCGCTACCGGCTTTCTACCTTGTGGGATCGGGATGCGCATGCTAGCTTTCGGGATTGGGATTGACACGGGGACGCATGCTATCCGATCCATTCGATTATCTGAGAGTTTCGCTGCTGCCTGGCATCGGCTCGGCACGCGGCCGCGCGTTGCTCAACGCTTTCGGCAGCTTTCAGCGCCTCCTGCGGGCAGGCAAGCGCGAATTGATGCGTGTGGAGGGCATTCACCAGCAGACGAGCGAGCAATTGCTGCGCGCATTCGCGGTCGAGCGCGACAGCGGCGCGATAGCGCGGGTGGTGGAGCGCAACGTGGCAATGTGCGAGAAGCACGGCATACGCTATGTGTATTGGGACAGCGTCGATTTTCCCGCGCGCCTGCGGCACATCTACGATCCCCCGCTCTTCCTCTTCATGGCCGGAACCATGCTCGCCGAGGATCAGCGTGCCGCCGCCTTGATAGGCACGCGGCATCCCGACGAGTACGGACGTCAGGTGACCGAGCATTTCGCCACCGCGCTGGTGCGTGAAGGCGTGACCGTGGTGAGTGGTCTGGCATTGGGCATTGACACAGTGGCGCATCGCAGCGCCTTGCAGCAGGGAGGACGCACCATCGCTGTGCTGGGCAGCGGCGTGCGTCGCGTGTACCCTGCGGTGAATCGCGCCCTGGCGGCGAGCATCGAAGGCGCCGGCTGTGTGCTGTCGGAATTTCCGGTGGATGCCGCACCGGATGCGATGAATTTTCCGCGTCGCAACCGCATCATCAGCGGGCTGGCTCATTGCGTGGTGGTGACGCAAAGCGGTGCGCGTGGCGGTGCGATGATCACCGCGCAAATCGCGCTTGATCAGGGACGCGATGTGTACGCCGTGCCTGGATCGGTGTTCAACAGCCGCTCGCTCGGACCGCACGATTTGTTACGGCGGAATATTGCCCGTCCGGTGGCTTCGGCCGAGGACATTTTTTCCGAAACACCCGCGCTGCGCAATGGCGCCGCAATCGCGCCCAGCGTGCCCGCCCTGCAACTTTCGCTGCTGGAAGAGGAATTGCTCGCACATCTCGGTGGCAATCCCCTGCATATCGACGACCTCGCGCGCGTGTCCGGCCGGGCGTTGCCCACGTTGCTGGCGGATTTGCTGCAGCTGGAATTCAAGGGCGCCGTCAGGCAATTGCCCGGAAAACATTTCGTACGTGGTTCCGGATTGTCGTAAGTTGTACACTCATCTCTTTCGCCGTACAAAACACCATCGCCATGAACGTCAAAGTTTTTCTCCATCGGTATCGCAGGCAGTTGTTCGCCGCGCTGCTCGTGTTGTTGCTCGCATGGATTTTCTGGCCCTCGGCCGACAGCAGCATTCCCACCTATCTCGTCAAACGTGGCGATTTCGAAATCTATGTGATCGAGAGCGGGACGGTGCGCGCCACGAATTCCGTGACACTCACCGCACCGCGCATCCTCTCCGGTGGCAATCTGCAAATCGTGACGCTCGCCGCGGAAGGCAGCACCGCGCAGGTGGATCAGGAATTGGTGCGCTTCGATCCCAGTTCGGCGCTCAAGCGCCTGGGCGACAAGGACACGGAGTTGCGCACGGCGATGGCCGATCTCGCAAAACTCAAGGCGCAGCAATCGGCCGATGAAAGTCAGGCGCAAACCGAGTATCAGACCGCGCAGTTGAATTTCCAACTCGCCACCATTCAGCGCGATAAAATGCAGTTCGAACCGGAAGCGCGGAAACGCGAGGCCGAGATCGAGTTCGAGCGCGCGCGCCTGGCCTTCGACCAGGCCAAGCTGAACCTCGAAAACAAGCGCATTGTCCGAAAAAGCGAGCTGGGTAATCTCGAATTACGCATCGGACAGATTCGTTCCGATATCGCCGAATCGCAGAAGGAAATGGAGCAGCTCACCATCAAGGCGCCCATCAGCGGATTGATCGTGTACGAGAACAACTGGTCCACCGGGCGCAAAATCGCCAAGGGCGACCAGCCCTGGCCCGGCATGCCCATCATTTCCCTGCCCGACCTCTCGGCCATGCAAACCGAAGTCAGCGTGAATGAGATGGACATCGCCAAGGTGAAAAAGGGTCAGCGCGTGGTGGTGATTCCCGATGCGTTCCCGGATAAAACGTTTCATGGCACCATCAGTTCGGTGTCGCAAATCGGACGCGAGAAAGGTCAGGGATCGAATGTGAAGGTGTTCGATATCGTGGTGGATCTCGACAAGGCCGACGAGGTGCTCAAACCCGGCATCACGACAACCAATAAAATCATCGTCGGCAAGGTGAAAAAGGTGCTGTCCGTGCCCATCATTTCCGTCTTCGAGGAGAAAGGCACGACGCATGTGTTCGTGGAAAACGGTTCCTCGTACGAACGCCGGGAAGTGAAACTCGGGCAGAAGAATGACAATTTCGTGGTGGTGGAAAAGGGCCTTTCGCCAGGTGAACGCGTGGCATTGCGCAATCCGGAGGAAGAAGATTCGGAAGGCGCTCCGGGCGAGCAACCCGGCACCGGTACCACGCCACCCGCGCCGGGAGCGGCGCGATGAGGGACATGTTCGCGCGGCACCGCGAGTCATTGCGCATCGCGCTGGAGAGTCTGACTCTGCATAAAACGCGCTCGCTGCTGACCATGCTGGGCATCGTGTTCGGCGTGGGTGCGGTCATCGCCATGCTGTCCATCGGCGAGGGGGCGCGGCAGGAATCACTCGAGCAAATTGAAATCCTCGGGGTGCGAAACATCATCATTCGTTCGCTGGATGTGCCCGAAACAGAGCTGGAAGAAAATCCACAGAGTCGTCCGCTCGGTATATCGCTCAAGGACGCCGAGGCGTTGCGCTCGGTGTTTGATTTCACGGAGCGCGTGACCGTGAACTGGGAGAGTCAGGTGGAAGCGCGGACCTACGATGGCAACATGCGCGTGACCATGGTGGGCACCACGCCCGAGCACGCGGACATTTTCACCGTGCGGCTGACGTCGGGGGGATTTATCAGCACACACCACATGCGCGCCACCGCGAATGTATGCGTGATCGGCGCTGAGGTGAAACAGGCGCTGTTCGGCTTCGAGGATCCGCTGTTCAAGATGGTGAAGTTGCAGGATCAGTGGTTTACCGTCGTGGGCGTGGCGCGCGAAAAAAACGCCGCGGCGGCCACAGGTGTGGCGTTGCCGGCAACCAATGCCTCGGTGTACATTCCCCTCACCACGGCCATGGCCAAGTTTCCACGCAGCAGCGAGGATGTGCCGCGCCGTTTCGGGAGGCGCTGGCGCTTCCGTTCGGGGGAGAGCGAATTCGTGGACCGCAACACCATCGACCAGATTGCCGTGCAAATCCGGGAAGAAACCCCCATCACCGAAGCCGCCGCGGTCATTCGCCGCCTGCTTATGCAGCGGCACAATGGCAAGGAGGATTTCGTGGTGACCATACCGGAGCAACTCATTGAGCAGCAGCAAAAAACGCAGGGCATTTTCAATATCGTCATGGGAGCCATCGCGGGCATTTCGTTGCTGGTGGGCGGCATCGGCATCATGAACATCATGCTCGCCTCCGTGCTCGAACGTACGCGCGAAATTGGCGTGCGGCGCGCTATCGGTGCAACCCGTGCGATGATCATCTCGCAATTCCTGGCCGAAGCCACCATGCTGTCGGTGTTCGGCGGCGTGGCGGGAATAGCGCTGGGCTGGGGCCTGACCGAAGCCATCACGGCCTACGCCGAGTGGCGCACCATCGTCAGTGTATGGAGCATCGTCCTCGCATTTTCGGTCGCGGCGGTGACGGGCATTGTGTTTGGTTACTACCCCGCGCGACGGGCGGCGGACAAGGACGTGATCGAGGCATTGCGCTATGAATAATTCGACAACAGCACGGCTGTTTCTTCTCTTCCTGCTCTGCGTGTTCACGCTGCTTGCCGTCGAGGCACAAGCGCAACACGTGCTCACGCTCGACGACGCGCTGCGCATCGCGCTCGACCGCAGCATCGGCGCGCAGCGGGCGCGGGAGCAATTGCGTGCATCCGAGGCCTCGGCCGAGGCGGCGCGGCGATCACTGTATTCCACCGTGGACATCACCATCGATGCGCCAGCATACAGCAGAACCTTGCTCCCGCAGTTCAACATCGAAACCGGACGAACGGAGTTTTTTCCCCTCGAGCGCTTGCAGTGGTCCGGTCGGCTCGACGTCAATCAACCGCTGATCTGGACCAACAGCACGCTCACGCTGTCGGGCATGCTCTACCGGCAGGATCAGAAGGACGACCGTCCGGGCGGCGCGTTTTACCGCGATTACTACACGGATCTGGCGGTGCAGTTGCGGCAGCCGTTGTTCGTCCCCAATGCGCAGCGCATGGCCTTGCGGCGCGCGCGGCTGGATTACGAGGAGGCCTTGTCCGAATATCAGCGTGCAACCCTGGATTTGCGCTTCGATGTCACCCAACGCTTCTACCAACTCTACGCAGCGCAGGAACGGAGCATCATTCAGGAGGACCGTGTACGGCAGGAAGAGGAAAGCTTCACCGTCGGCAAACGCAAGTACCGCGCCGGACTCATCGCCGAGGTGGAGGCCCTGCAATTCGAAGTGGATCTGGCCGCGGCGCAAAACGATCTGTTCAGCGCCCTGAACGCCTTGCGCGCGCAGGCCAACAGCTTCAAACAGCGCATCGGGCTGCCTCTCGCCGATTCGTTGCGTCTGCTACTGAGCGACACCACGGTCACCGCGGTGATGATCGATGGCGTCGAGGCGCTCGCGCTTGCTCGTCGCACACGCACCGATGTGCAACGGGCGCTCAACGACATCGAGCGCGGCGAGATGGCGCTGGCTGAGACACGCGGCAGCCGTCGCATACGCGGCGATCTGCTGCTGAGCTACGGTCTGAACAACAACGACGAGCAATTCGCCTCGTTGTACAATGAACTGCGCGACACGAGACGCGCCACGCTGACGGTGTCCATCCCGGTATTCGATTGGGGTCGGCACGCACAGGAGGTAGAGGCCGCGGAGGCGCGGTTGCGCAGCGCGCAACTCACGGCCGAGGATTTGGACATGACCGTGGAGCGGGAAATCGGCGAACTCATCGACCGTATCGCGTCCGCTTCGCGTCGCGCGGATATTCTGCTGCAATCCCGCGTCATCGCCGAGATCGCCAACGATATTTCCACCAAGCGTTATGAAGTGGGCACCATCGGCTCGACGGAACTGGCGCAGGCGCGCGCGCGATTGCTGCAAGCCCGTTTGGGCGCACTGGAAGCAGTGATCGATTATCACATCGCGCTTGCCGATCTCACCCGCTGGACGGGCATGAATTTCAAAACGCGGGAGCGCGTCACCGATACACGCTGAGAACGGCGGCAGGGCGTGCTCTTCTCTTCCGCTGTCAAGGCCGCGACACGGCGAATCGCGACGTTGCCTGGTGCCGCTTCGCCTTGCATTTCGCGGGGTGCGTCCCTAACTTTCGCCGTACTGCGACGACGAAATTTCATCTCACTGCGCAAGGTCCATGAAGGAATTCGGAGAACGCCTGAAACGTGCCCGTGAAGCCGCGGGACTGTCTCTCGAGGACATTCACGTCAAGACACGCATCAGCAGGAAAAATCTCAACCTGCTCGAAGCGGGCGATTTCCCGTCCATTCCACAAACCTACGTGCGTGCCTTCGTGCGCGAGTACGCGCGCACCGTGGGTCTGGACGAAGACGAAACACTCGCGCTGTACAACGAACTCGCCGAGCGCGAACGCGGCATTCCCCGCCCACCCACCGCCATCGACAGTTCCAATCTGCTTCCGCGCATCGACGACACTGTGGAGTTCATCCCTCTCAGCGACCGCTCCTCGCCTCATGTTGAGGTGGAAGGCACGGCCGAAGTGCTGGAAAACGACTTTGTCCCGCCCGTGCGCAAATCGCGCTACGTGCAGGACGACGATGCGGCGCCGATTGACATTCGCACCTCGCAACCCAAATCCCCGGCCGTCAAGGACGACACGGATGGAGCGAGCGCTCCCCCGGCACCGGCACCGAAGGAAAGCGGAAGTGTCCATACACCGCCGCCGGTGCGGCGAGTCGTGGTACAGCCCCCCGACTCGCCTGCTGCCGTGACACCACCGGCGCCCGAAACGGCGGCGAAACCCGCGCCTGAACAGACCGCACACGTCTCCGCGACTACGGTGCAACCCACGGCGAAGTCGGTGAGCAAAGCCGCCAAATCCGGCGATACCGAGGAACGCACGTCGGTGGCTCCCGCTGCGAAAAGCGCGGCACCGGACAGCCCGGACGGCGCGCGCAAGCCAAAGGCCACGGACAGCGAAGCCGCCCGCGTTGACGACAGTTCGCGCAAGGAGGAGGGCTCGCGCAGGCCCAGTGTGTACGACACCAAGCCGCCGATCGAGCAGCAGCGCGGGGCGGCCGAGAACAGCGCGCAGGACAAGCGACAGATCATCATCGGGCTGATC
>JAMIQH010000115.1:0-10755 GCA_035914695.1 Bacteroidota bacterium
GATTATCGACCGCATCATGATGGCGGGCTTCGGTTCCGTCACCATCGTCGAAATGAAATCCGTCGTCGCCTCGGTCATGTTCGACTACGACGACTCGAATCGGATCGGGAGCCGCCTCATGCTCAACAGCAAGGACACGATTCACTGATCGTCGCCGAGTACTCCCGGCGCGCTCGGCCCGACTCAACGACGAGTCGCCGGGGTCCGCATCAACGTCATCCTATTACACACGCATGTCAAAATCGCTCATCATTGTCGAATCGCCCTCCAAGGCGAAGACCATCAACAAATACCTCGGGAAGAAATTCCAGGTCGAAGCCTCTGTGGGGCATATCAAGAATCTTCCCTCGAAGGAACTCGGTGTGGATGTGGACAACGGCTTCGTTCCGAAGTACGTTACCATCCGTGGCAAGGCGCAGGTCATCAAGGACCTGCAGAAGAAAGCCGCATTGGCCGATGCCGTCTATATCGCAACCGATCCCGACCGCGAAGGCGAAGCCATCGCGCATCACATCGCCCTGGAACTGGAAAAACAGACCCGCGACAAGAACGTGTACCGCGTGCTGTTCAACGAGATCACAAAGAGCGGTATCGAGGAGGCAATGAAGCATCCCCGACGCATCGACGAGCACCTTGTGCTTGCTCAGCAGGCCCGCCGGGTGATGGATCGCCTCGTGGGCTATAAAGTCAGCCCCTTTCTATGGAAAACCATCTATAAAGGACTTTCCGCCGGTCGCGTGCAATCGGTCGCTCTGCGGCTGATCTGCGAACGCGAGGAAGAAATCAACCGCTTTGTCATCGAAGAATACTGGACGATCACGGGCGAATTCCAGAAATCCGGCGATGGGAATTTTCATGCGAAGCTGGTAAAAATCGGCGAGGACGCACCCAGTATTCTGAACGAAAGCGAGGCGCAGGCCCTGCTGGAGAAGCTTCGCCGCGAGCAATACGCTATCACCGACGTGCAATCGCGTGAACTGACGCGCTCGCCCAACCCACCATTTATCACAAGTTCACTACAGCAGGAAGCCTCGAATCGCCTGCGCTTCAGCGCGAAGCGCACCATGATGATCGCTCAGCAGCTGTACGAGGGCGTGGAACTTGGCCCCGACGGAGCGCTGGGCCTTATTACCTACATGCGTACCGACTCGACGCGCATCAGTGCCGAGGCGCTGGGTGCAGTGCGTGACCATATCACCGAGGCGTACGGCAAGGAATTTCTGCCTGCCGATGCGCGCACGTTCAAGGTGAAAGCCAGTGCGCAGGATGCGCACGAAGCCATACGCCCCACTTCCTTGGAATACACACCTCAGCGCGTGCGCCAGTATCTCTCACCAGAGCAGTACGCGTTGTACGAACTGATCTGGAAGAGGTTTATTGCAAGCCAAATGGCAGCGGCCCGCATGTTGCAAACAACGGTGTTCGTGCAAGGCGGTCCCTATCAGTTCAAGGGCGTGGGCTCGGTGTACACCTTCCGCGGCTTTCTCCAGGTGTATGACGATTTCGCCGGCGACAACGGTGGCGATGTGGACGAGGAGGAATCCATTATCCCGGATGGTCTTGTCTCGGGTGATGCAGTGCAGGCACGCAGTCTGGATCCGCATCAGCATTTCACCAAACCGCCGCCACGCTATTCGGAAAGCAGCCTCGTGCGTGAACTCGAAGCCAACGGTGTGGGACGTCCAAGCACCTACGCTCTGATTGTAAGCACGATTCAGGATCGTGGCTACGTGGAGCAAAAAAACCGACGGTTGTTCGCGACCACGCTGGGCATGGACGTGAACAAACTGCTGACTCAACACTTTGATCGCCTGTTCAACGTGTCCTTTACTTCGCAGATGGAAGGCGAACTCGACACCATCGCCTCGGGCGAAGCGAGTTACATGAATGTGATGCATGATTTCTATGGTCCGTTCATGGAGTTGCTCGGCAGCGTTTCGGCGGAATCCGCCCGCCTGCAGGAAGAAACCAACGAAGTGTGCGACAAATGCGGCAGCCCGATGATCATTCGTTGGGGTCGCAATGGAAAATTCCTGGCGTGCAGCGGGTATCCGGATTGTAAGAATGCGAAGCCGCTTCCCGAGGAAGCCGAGCGCATGAAAATCAACGAGGATTGCCCCGACTGCGGCAAGCCACTGGTGCTCAAGCAGAGTCGCTACGGCAAGTTCATCGGATGCAGCAATTATCCCGACTGCAAATTCACCCGACCCATCACCTTGGGTTTCGCCTGTCCCAAATGCGAAAAGGGCGAGGTGGTGGAACGATTGACCAAGACCAAGCGCACATTTTATGGCTGCACGGCCTATCCCTCCTGTGATTTTACGTCCTGGGATCGGCCCGTGCCGCATGTTTGCCCTTCGTGTAAAAATCCGTATCTTCTGGCCAAGTACACTCAAAAGAAAGGCGAGTTTCTCAAATGTCCTGCGTGCAAGGAAGAATTCACGAAGGACCTTGATCCATTCGATCCGATGCAAGTCGCTGCTTGAGTATCATGCCCATGCGAGATGTGCTGCTCATGTTCCGGGAGTATCTATCGGTGGAGCGTGCGGCGTCGCCACACACCATCACCGCATACTGCCATGACGTGGAGCAATTCATCTCCTGGCTCGACACACTCATGGAAGGAGAGGAAGCGGATATCACCGCCGTAGATCGCCATAGCATTCGCTCATACATGGGAGCGCTGTTGCAGCGGGAACTCGACAACCGGAGTATCGGTCGCAAGGTGTCGTCCCTGCGCGAGTTCTTTCGTTTCGCCTTCAAGCGCGGGATCGTTGAGCGCGATCCGACCGCGGATGTGCGTTCACCAAAAACAGGGCGACGCCTCCCCGCATTCGCGGAGGAAGGTGCGCTACAGGCGATGATGGAGCTTCCCGATCTCAACACTACGCGCGGCGCGCGAGACGCAGCCATTCTCGAATTGCTGTATTCGACAGGCATGCGCGTCAGCGAGCTGGCACTACTCGACAGGCGCGACGCCCTGACAGCCGACGGAGCGATCCGCGTCATGGGCAAGCGCCGCAAGGAGCGCATCGTTCCGGTGGGCGAGCCGGCGTTGCACGCCATCAGGAACTACCTGCGACTCCGTGATGCGGAGCTGACGGACACTGATCCGGCGCTCTTCATCAACTCCCGTGGCAAACGGCTTTCCAGCCGCAGCATCTACACAGTCGTTCATTTCTATCTCAGGGCCGTTTCGGAGCAACTCCGCTGTTCCCCTCACGTGCTCCGGCACAGTTTCGCGACTCATTTGCTCGACCATGGAGCGGATCTCGAAGCGGTGCGGGCGCTGTTGGGTCATGAGAGCTTGTCCACAACGCAGATCTATGCGCACGTCAGCATGGATCACCTGAAGCGCGAATACGCGAAAGCGCATCCGCGCGCGTAACCATCACCTTTTTCAAAGGAGCGTTGTCATGAACGTCAACTTCACTGCCCGACACTTCAAGGCACATGACGGTCTCAAACACTATGCCTTGTCACAAGTGTCCACGCTCAAGAAATACTACGACGGTATCGTCAATGGCTCGATCGTTCTTCGCTTTGAGAAGGCGAAGGATTCCACCAAGATCGCCGAAATCAATCTTGCCGTCTATGGTACAAATCTTGTTGCGATCGAAAAATCGGAGGATTTTTACAAATCCATCGACAACGCGGTAGAGAAGCTTGAACGGCAACTCTTGAAATACAAGGGGAAGCGCCGCGGGATTTGATTGACTCCCGGCATTCCTGAATATATCTTATGGGCGGAGTCTTCCGCCCATTTTTTTTGACGCCCATGCCATCCTCGAACGATCCTCTGAAAAATCTCACCATCCGGCAACAGGACAGTATTACCGTCGCCAAGTTTTTCGAACGCAACCGCGGCCGCATTCATCTGCGCTCGGCCAACGGTTTGGAACACAGCACACACAACATCGTGGAGAAGGATTTGCACCGCCCCGGTCTCGCGCTGGCGGGCTACGTGGAGTTGTTCACCTTCCACCGAGTCCAGGTGTTCGGGAACACGGAAATGCGTTATCTGGCGTCGTTGACCGAGGAGCAGCGGGTGGCGGGGTTGCGGAGACTGTTGGAGTTCGATGTGCCCTGCATCGTGGTCACCAATGGCAATACGCTGGAGGATTCATTGTTGGCGCTCGCCACTGAAAGCGAGGTGCCAGTGTTCTACACACCCTTCGAGACCACAAAGGCCAATTACTTCATGAGCGATTTTCTCGATGACCAGTTCGCTCCCCACACCGCCATTCACGGTGCTTTCGTGGATGTGTACGGCGTGGGTGTGATGCTCATTGGCCGTTCGGGTATCGGGAAGAGCGAAATCGCGCTGGATCTGGTGGAGCGCGGACATCGTCTCGTGGCCGATGACGTTGTGGTGGTCACGCAGAAGGGCGAAGGCATTCTGATGGGAGCGGGTACCGATCTGGTGAAGCATTTCATGGAAATCCGTGGGCTGGGATTGATCGACATACGTGCGATGTTTGGCATCCGCGCCATCCGCTTCCAGAAACGCCTGGAAATCGTGGTGCAGCTCGAGGAATGGCGTGACGACATGGAGTATGAACGCACAGGTCTGGATACCAACACCACGGCGATTCTCGGTGTGCCGGTTCAGATTGTGCAGTTGCCGATTTATCCGGGAAAAAACGTGACGGTAATCACCGAAGTGATCGCTCTGAATTATTTGCTCAAGCATTACGGTTATGACGCGGCGCAAGAATTCTCGCGCATTCTCAAAGAACGACTCGACGAGAAAGCGAAGGGCGAGCCCGGACAGCGCGCCATCGACTGGTTCGAACACGATTTCGAATAGCGCCGTGAGCGCACGTAGTTGACTTTCGCGACGTTTTTGTGTTTTTTTCAATATCCATTACCTGTCCCGCAGGTTGAGAACGGGTTTTCCCAGGGCTTGCTCCAATCACTTGAACGGAGGTAGTATGACTCCACGGTTACTGTTCGTCAGTGTTCTCTGTTGTGCCATGCTGATCGGTTGCGGCAAGAGGTCCGCCGACAAGGATGCCATGGCCGAGACCGCGGTGGTCGCGATCTCCGGCGATGCCGACAATCTCAATCCCGTGGTGGCAAATACCACGGTCGCGTCGGACATCGGTTCAGGCGTGTACCCGATGATGTTCGATGTGGTGTTCGATCTCCGCGAGGGCAAGCTGAAATTCGGCCCCGGTCTTGTTACGTCGTGGGAATTCGCGAATGAAGGCAAGGACGTGATCCTGCGTATTCGTAAGGACGTGCGCTGGGAGGACGGTATGCCGGTCACGACTGAGGACATCAAATTCAGCTACGAGCTCTACGGCGATCCCGATGTCGCGAGTCCGCGACGAAACTACGTCGAGAGCATGATGTTCACCGACGGCAAGTTCGACATTGACAAAAGCGTGACCATCGTCGACGACACGACGATGGTATTCCACTTCGTGAAAACCTACCCTCTACAGCTTTTCCATCTGAATCTCTCTCCAATCCCGAAGCACGTCTATCACAACGCGGATCGTCGTACTCTCCGTACAAATCCCGCAAACGAGCGTGCCGTGGGTGCCGGTCCCTTCCGTCTCGAGGAATGGGTACGTCAGCAACAGATCACGCTCATACGCAACGGCAAAGCCGCGCTCCCGTACCCGGCCAAGCTCGAGCGCGTCGTGTTCCGCGTCATCTCCGAACCCACCACGCGTCTGACCGAACTCAAAAAGGGGACGGTCGATCTTATGCGTCCGGTGTATCCCGAAGACGTGAAGGAGATTCAGGAGAAAAATCCCGATATCAAACTGATCACTCTGCCGCCGCGCAATTACGATTACATCGGCTGGATGAACATCGATATCGAGGCCTATCACAGCAAGAAAGTGATCAAACCGCATCCACTGTTCGGCGATCGCCGCGTGCGCCAGGCATTGACCTATGGCATCGACCGGCGTAGCATTTTGCGCGAGAAACTGCAATCCTATGGCGAGCTGGCGGTGACGGATTTCTCGCCCATTTTCCGCTGGGCCATCAACAAGACGCTGGTGCCGTATCCCTACGATCCCGAAAAGGCGCGGCAGCTCCTGCGCTTGGCCGGCTGGTCCGACAGCAACGGTGACGGCATTTTGGATAAGGGAGGGCGAAATTTCGAATTCACCCTCTACTACAATGCGGGCAACAAACGCCGCGAGTATGTGGCCACAGTGGTACAGGACAATCTCAAGCAGTTGGGTATCCGCTGCAAGATACAGGCGGTGGAGAACATCGTGCTGTATCAGAATATCGACGAAAAGAAGTACGACGCGTTCATCGACGGCTTCTCCGTCGGCTTGGCCATCGATCCCTCGGACCGCTGGGGCGACGTGATGAATCCCTTCAATACTGTCGGTTTCCAGAATGGGCGCATCGCGGAATTACTGAAACTGGGTCTGCACGTTCAGAACGAACGTGACGCCGGACCATTCTGGATGGAAATTCAGTCCATTCTCCATCAGGAGCAGCCCGTAACCTTTATGTACTGGGTCAAGGAAATCGTCGGCGTCAACCGTCGTTTGAAAAACACCAACATCAACACGCTGGGTATTACGGACCGCATGTGGGATTGGACCATTGGCGATCCGAATTCGGCGATGACCCAGTAACGAGCGTCTCGAACGCTTACCTTCGGAGCGCGTTGTGTTCCGTTATATCGTACGTCGTGTGATGTCAGCAGTCCCGCTGTTGTTCGGGCTGCTGACATTCACGTTTTTCATCATCCGGCTTGCACCGGGCGATCCCACCGCCATGTATATCCGCGGTGATGTGGATCCGCATTATGCCGAGCAGCTGCGAGCCACGCTGGGTTTGAACGATCCTTTGCCCGTGCAATACGTGAAGTGGCTGCGCGGCGTGATGTCGGGAGAGTTGGGGACCTCGTTCAGTCTGAATGACGAAGTGGTGGACATACTCGCACGGACGATCCCGAACACCATGATGCTCACATTTTTCGCGTTGGTGCTGAACTTTGGCATCGGAATCGTGTTGGGTGTGGTGTCCGCCTTGCGCCGTGGAAGGACGGTCGATCATTTGCTGAACGTCGTCGCATTGTTCCTGTATTCGATACCGGAATTCTGGCTTGGATTGATGCTTATTCTCGGCGTGTCATTGAATCTCGACCTGCTCCCGGCCTCGGGTATTCACTCGCCGCTCGCGCAATTCCTTTCAACGTGGGAATACCTCTGGGATCTGATACAGCACATGGTGTTGCCGGTATTCGTACTCGGGGTAGCCTCGGCCGCCGCTACGGGGCGCTATATGCGCGGTAGTTTGCTCGAGGTGATACAGCAGGATTACATTCGCACGGCGCGTGCCAAGGGTTTGAGCGAATTCGTCGTGATCGGTAAACACGCCTTGCGTAACGCCATGATCCCGATCATCACACTGTTCGGCTTGTCGTTGCCGTTCCTCTTGGGTGGCGCGGTGATAGTGGAAACCGTGTTCAGTTGGCCGGGCATGGGCAAACTCACGGTGGACGCGATTTTCGCGCGCGACTATCCGGTGATCATCGCTTGCACGCTGGTTTCCGGAGTGATGGTGATCATGGGGAATTTAGTTGCGGATATCCTGTACGCATTTGTCGACCCGAGGATACGCTATGGATGAACGCGGTGTCATGGTTTCCGTGCGCCGCATTGCTCTCGAGCACATCCCGGGAATTCAGCAATGGCGTGATGGTCGACGCGGCTTTGGCGGGATACTGTTCGGCTACACCATCTTTTTTCCGCTGGTGGCGTTGACGCACGCGGGCACATTTTTTGATGGCCTGCAATCGCTTGCGCTGACACTGTATTTGCTCGTGGCAGATACAGTGGATGCACGCCTGTTCTTCCGTGGCGACGTCATCGAGCATTGGGTCGCATCCCTCTTCATTCTCGTCATGCCATTCGTATTATGGCGGCTGCATAGGCGCAGCCTGCGCCGAAGCCGTGAAGACGGCAGCGAGTACGAGCGCAGCCAGTGGCTCATCGCGTGGAGGGAGTTTTGCAGAAACCGCATAGCAGTGCTGGCGCTTATGGCGATCGTGGTGATGTACACCGTGGCGCTGTTGTGTCCCATTATCGCGCCCTTCGATCCCAATGCGTTTCAAGATGGAGTGGTGACACAATTCCAGCCACCATTGTCTACTGTCCGCATTCTGAAATTGCGCGAGGAGCGCGTACCTATACGCGAGTTCGAGCATATCACCCTGGAGACCGGCAACCCTCGCGTGCTCGAGCGATTGTTGCGCATCCATCAGGATTTTCGCGATGCGGGTTTCAATCGTGAACGCGCGGTGGATGCGTTCCGCATCGAGCAATCGGATGTGTTCGCCACCGAAGGTGATGAGTTGGCGATCATTCCCATCTCTTCGCTGGTCAGCGCTGATCCGGAGGAATTCGCGGACACGCGTTTTCACTTCATGGGAACGGACAGTTATGGCCGCGATCTGTTCAGTCGCATCATCTACGGTTCACGCATCTCTCTGTCGCTGGGTTTTATCGCTGTACTGCTTTCGGTTACCCTTGGTACATTCATCGGACTCGTGGCGGGCTATTTCGGTCGCTGGTCCGACAGTGTTATCATGCGTGTTGTGGATATTCTGCTCGCATTCCCGGCGTTGTTTCTCATTCTCATCATCATCGCCGCGTTCGATCAAATCGCGCTACCGCGCATTTTCCTGATCGTCGTGGTGCTGGGATTGACGTCCTGGATGGGGATAGCGCGGCTGGTGCGAGGCGAGGTGTTGTCGCTGAAGGAGAGGGAATTCGTTCTCGCCGCTCAGGCGTTGGGTTTGAGCCACATGCGCATCATGCTCCGTCATATTCTCCCCAACACGCTAACACCAATCATCGTCAACGCCACCTTGCGCATAGGCGGCATTATCCTGGTGGAGGCGGCACTCAGCTATCTCAACATCGGGGTGCAGCCACCCACGGCGAGCTGGGGGAATATCATTTTCGAAGGGAAGGACTTCATGTCCAATGCCTGGTGGATCTCCACACTGCCGGGTTTCGCTATCGTATTGGTAGTGGTGTGCTTCAACCTCGTGGGCGACGGCCTGCGCGACGCGGTGGACCCCACGCTTGTGAACGACAGACGGATGTAATCGGAGGATTTATGACACACGCCGAACAGAAGCGACTTGTCTCCGAATTGATGGATTACCAAATGAGAATGACGCGCGAGGAGCA
Organism: Bacteroidota bacterium; assembly: GCA_035914695.1. Classification (GTDB taxonomy): domain Bacteria; phylum Bacteroidota; class Ignavibacteria; order SZUA-365; family SZUA-365; genus JAOSJT01. The sequence goes on from JAMIQH010000115.1 coordinate 9,183, forward strand.
GGAGACCTTCGACATGTTCCGCAAGCGGAACAAGGACGACGAGGATCTCGACAAGCTATCGCGGCAGAAACTCGTGGCCATGCACGAAAAATACGTCGTGGCATCGCGTCCGAAAGGCAACCCCCTCGACGCCCTTTTCGGCAAGAAACCTTGATCAGGGGAAAGCTTGATCTGTGGAAATACAAAGTGCATTGTTCCCGTGGCGAGGGTTGAGTATGTTATTGAATTCGCTCAGTCATCGCCGCAGCATACGCGGTATCGCCACCACAGAGGGGATGCGACGTGAAGGAAGAACAACGCAATGAAATAAAAGTCGGACTCACCGTCATCGCCGGGCTGCTCGTGCTGCTGTTCGGCTTTTCGGTATTCAAGAACTGGAGCATAGGCAAAGAACAGTTTGAATTGCGTATGCACTTCCCGCAGTCGTCGGGTTTGCAGCGTGGCGATCAAGTGAGCGTGAACGGTGTGCGCTGTGGCGAGGTGGCCGACGTCCGCTTGGAGAATGGCGGTGTGCTGGTGACGGCGTTGATTGAAAGTGACGTGGTGGTGCACCAGGACGCGGTTCCGGTGATACAGATGCTGGAGTTGATGGGCGGCAAGAAAATCGACATCCGTCAAACAAGTGATGGCATCCCCGTCGACGCCGGTCTCGTACTCCGCGGCCGGGTGGATCCGGATATCGCCGGAGCATTGGGTGTACTGGGTCAGGCGGAGGGCAACATCACGAGCATCACGGCGCAGGCCGATTCGCTGCTCCGTTCGCTCAACGCCGTGGCGGGGGATAAAGCGTTGATTTCTTCCGTAAAAGAAACTGTTGCCAATTTGCATGCGATCACCGGTGATTTACGAGGATACATTTCACGCAACGATGACAAACTCGATCGCATCACCGGCAATCTTCTCCGGCTTACCGATCGAGCCGACACGCTGATGGCTGACTTGCAGCCACGCATCGGCACGGGCATTGACAAGGCCGAAACCGTGCTCGGCAATGCCGACAGTTTGGTCACCGACGTGCGCACGCTGCTCGCGGAGATCCGCGATAGCAGGGGATTGTTGCACACTGCCTTGCACGACACCACGTTGGTGCGCCGCATGGACGCCATGCTCGTGAAGCTGGACAGTTTGAGCAGCATCATCATCAACGGCGAATTCCGTACGAGTATTTCCTTATTCTAATCTTTCCGCGTCTGTACGGAACATGCAGGTGTTCGTGGCGAAGCTGTGGCGCATCGGGAGTGCCATGGTGGCGGTCACTCCGTAGCATGTGGCTTCATATCGTTTCGGAATGGAGGCAGGCCAGGTTCTGCGAGATGTACACTGTTGACTTTGGCTAATAAATGCCGCACATTGCGACGTTCACGACAGTTATCCCAACTTCGACAGTTAATTGAAAAAAGCGGCGATTCTGAAGCGTATGGGGCATGTTACGGATGATTTTTCCACTACAATTGCATGCGCGTCTCGAGTCGATCCGGTGGATGGAGATGGAGTTTCTGTAGAAGTATTGCCAGCGGCGTATCCGGTTTTCCAACGCAGCGAAGGCGGAGATCCACGCCGGATTTTGTGGGCA
>JAMIQH010000116.1:0-20728 GCA_035914695.1 Bacteroidota bacterium
GAGGGAGCAGCTTCATCGTGTATCCTGAATCGTGATCGAGAAATCTCATAGACGGTAAGATGCAAGAAATCGAGGAAGGAATTCACAGGGGGACGAAAATTTTCCCTGTCGGATGTGTTGCCTCCGCCAGATGGAAAGAATTCGGTCAAACCTCATGGCCATCTCATACGAAGACACGGTGGTGTTTCGCGTTTCATCAGCCGCTCCTCATCCGGCTGGGAACCTCGGACACGAAAAATGGGCGTTTCATTGAACGCCCACTTTTTACGATGGACTGACAAGCGTCTTCGCTATCCATCGAGCCGCGATGTGCTGGCCCTCCCCTGCCGCAGCTCAGCCCTACAACTTCATCAGCATGCGGGAAGCAATGCCCTTCGCACCGCGCAGCACGATGAAATAGGATCCCGCGGGAAGGGTTGACACATCCAGTCCAATGGAATGCGATCCGGCCGGGTACTGTCCCGCCTCCTGAACGGTGCGCAGCATGGTGCCCGCCGCGGTGAACAGCTGGATGTGCAGCACATCGGCCTCGGCAAGCGTGAAGGTGATGGTCGCCTTGTCCCGCAGCGGCAAGGGGTACACATTCACCGTGCCACGCGGCATCGGCCGCTCTTCGCGCCACACTTCCACCACGGGAGAGTAGCGCACACTGCCGTCCGCGTCCACCTGCGCGAGACGATACTGAATGCGCAGCGCCTCGCGAGCATCGGCGGCAAGGGTATCGATCCAGGCGTAGCTGCGCGGCGTGTGCGAGGTTCCAGCGCCCGGCACCCAGCCGATCGCTTCCCATGACTCTCCGCTCAGCGAGCGTTCCACGTCGAAACCATTGTTCATCAATTCACTGGCCGTTTCCCAGCGCAGTTGCACCACATCACCGCTCCGGTGCGCGGCGAAGGCGCGCAACTCCACGGGCAGTGGATTGGACATGCCCACGTAGTATTTGCTGACCTCGGTGATGCCCGCAGCGGTGGCAGTCCATGGCCCGGCACCATTTACCATTGCCGCCGCCTCCGTCCAGGTGGTGGTATGGTAGTTCAATGCAACCGAGCCCCCCGGATTGAAGGTGCTTCCCGCATCGGCGCTGTTCCACTGCACAGTAAGCGTGAGTGCACTCCCGCCGGGCACATCCTCCGTGGCTGTCCATTGCAGATTCACCGCGTCACCCATGAAGAACGGCGGATTATCGATGGACGCCTGTACGCGCATGGATATGTTGTCCGCCGTGCCGGAATTCGCCACGATCACTGGCGCATAGCTTGTGTCGCTCAGTGTGGCACCCCGCAAGGTGCCGATGGGATATTCGGCTCCACCTGCTCCGACATTGCTGCGCTTCAACGCGCCAACGCCATCGGTCAGGAAAAAGCGCTGCTCGTCGGCGCCGAGTATCCATGCCGCGGGACCGAGTGTCAAGGAAGCGGAACCGAGCAGCATTTTTCCTCGAAGAAATTCCATCCCCATGCTGAGAGAGCGATTGTCGTGCAATCGCACGTGTTTCGGATTGTCGATCACCACGGTGGCGGGGCCGTTGACAGCGGGAAATTCATCCCCGGTTGTCTGCAAGGTCTGGCGGCTCGGAATGGAATCGCCGGCCATGCGATAGCGCAGCACCGTTCCCGGACCATATACCAATGTGTTGCCGTTGTCGTCGAAGGTCACCGGACTGTCGATGCGCAAGGAATCCAATATGCTCACGCCACCGGTCAACGTCTTCGCGCCCTCACCGAGCAAACGGAGCACACCATAGTTGGTGACGCCTCGATCGGAGCCGGCAACGGTTTGTGCGGCACCGTACAACTCCACCGTCGAACCGTAGGCAAAGGTTGTGCTCGCGAAGGTATGCGTGCCTCCTCCACTGAGCGGGAAATTCGCCGCGCCCGAACTCCGCACCGTGCTGCCGGTGGCGATGCTGAACACAGAAGATACGGGCTGTGTGGCGGTGACCATCGCATCGCCGTAATCCAGCACACCGCTCTGCACATCGAGCACCGCATTCGCGCCCAGCAACAAGCGCGGTGTGACGCTGCCTGTCGCTGTGAGGCGAACGGTATCGGCAGCAGAAATTTTCGCAATCGTCAGAATGACCGCATCCGGTGTGTTGACGGTGTGATTGCCGTACAGCAGGGAGTTTCCGCTGCCACTGAAGCGCAATTCGCCGCCCGCGGACCATTGCACGTGCCCCGCGCGCAGGGGCTCGCTACCACTTTCGTTTCCACGCTGGACAAGATCGCCAGCGACATCGAGCTGCGATGAACCCATCGTGAAAGCGATGTCCTCGTCCACCGTCACCGAGCCCGTTGCCACAATGTTGCCCGAAGTACTTTTCTGCAATGGTGGTGATGCCACCGCGGCATCTTTACCGAGCAGAAGGTGATGGTAGGTGGCCGCTGCCACGGATTGCGGCGTCGTCGCGGTGTAGGCGATGGTGGAGGTTTCAGCGGCGAATATTCCACCAGTTAATTGCAGAGGATCGAGACCTTTGAGATCGATGCGATAGCTTCCCGCTGTCAACCGGGCGCCACTGCCAATCGTCAAGGTGTTGGCAACTGTCAAATCTCCGTCGGGGATGCGGTCCTGTGTGCCGCTTGCAGCCAGGAGGGTGAGGTTGTAATACGTCACCGCGGCGATCGCCTGCGGCGCGTCGGCGGCGTACACCACCGTGGAATTCCCCGCATCGAAAGCACCGAGGATATTCCACGCCACGCCGCTCTTACTCAGCGTGATGGTGGATGATTGTGCAAACAACGTGGCCCCAAGTCCGATTTCCACTGTCCCCGCGCAACGCGCGTCCACGAGCAATGCGTAGTCCGTATCAATGGACAGGTCGTGGAAGTCGCTGGCAACTGCTCCCGTCACTCCGAACACCGTATCGGCGCGGCCGGTGAGCACGGTGGTGATGAAGGTACCCGGATCGTAGCTGCCATCATTGGTCCAGCCACCGGCAACCACGAGCTGCGCGTTGCCGGCGGAGTGCGCGAGAATTCCGGATGCATCGATCCATAATCCCTGGCATTGAGCGTTGCCACCCAGCGCAACGGTATGCCGGACGATCACGCTGTCGGTGGACGAAGGCACGCGGCTGCCGTCCCAGGTATCGCTGGCATCCCAGCTCCCATTCTGCAGGGAAATGAGAATGCGGGAAAATATCTCCCGCCCGGTGAAATCACCGAACGCGGTGATCGCAATGAAGCTCAAGGTGTTCGTGCTTGTATCGGCGGCAAGTCCCATCTCCCAGTCGCTGCCGGTGTAGCGGCCAGCCATGAGCCGTTGTTCGTTGCCGGACACATCGGCCTGCACGTATTGCGCAGCCACATTCGCGGAGAACGCGGCGATTCCGCTGGAGGTGATGGTCCAATATCGGTGGAGATAGGCGCCACTACCATTGTCCTGCGGATGCCTGCTGTTGCTCACCCCCACGGTGATACTGGCGGGTGCGGTGATGGAAGCGCTCAGGAGTTCGATGCGGACAGGTGTGTAATCATCGCTGCCGTTTCGCTCGCCGAGTGGAAAGTCGAAGCTTCCCGGCGCAGTTACTTCGCGCACGACCTTGCCACTGCCTGTCAGCGCCAGCATCGCGCTGCTGGAGGGCGTGCCGCCCACCGAAGCCGCATGAGACAACACCGCGTCGAAATTTTCCAACGACAGCACACCCTGCGTCAGCTCAAGCGCACTATGGACGCGAAGGCTACCCGCGAGTGTGGCTCCGCCGCTTTTATTCATGCGCAAGGTTCCCAGCTCCACCGCGGGCAGCGGCGTGGCCAGCGTTCCGTCCAGCGTCAACTCGGAAGTGGGGCCACCCGACCATGTTCCTCCGGAGGCGGAGACGATACCATTCAGGATCAGATGCTGTGCGGCGAAACCGAACTGCCCGCTCTCCAGCCCGAGCGTGCCATCCACACGCACGGTACCACTAGTGGTGATTCCGGCGGGACGGTTAATGGTGAGATCGAGCAGGTCGATGGCTGGAAGAGCGGTGGATGCTCCGCTTCCCGCGAACACGAGACGGGAGCTGCCTCCGCCGATGAGCGCGGCCGACGGCTGCACATCGAGCGCAGCCGACAGGGTCAGCGTATTGGCACCGATGCGGAATTCGCCGCTCATCAGTTGCAATGCGCAATCAATGGATAAGTTGCGTTCGAGTTGTACCCACGCGCCCGAAAGCACGTTCACCGCCGCGAGATTGGCGGGGAGTGTGATCGTGCCGTTTCCACGGATCGCTTGCGGCACGGTGCCATTCAGCACCAGCGCGTATTGTACGGAGGTGTGACTACCGAACTGCAGATTTCCATCGGCGATGATATCACCGGTGATACCAATCGTGCCGTTGCCTGTGCCGCTGCTGTGCGTCACCGACAGCGAACTGCCGCTCGCGATTTCCAGCGTGTCGATGGATGCGGCGCCACTGAACGCTGTGCCCACCACGTAGGCGGTATTCGTGGTGACGGCAACATTCGGATAGCTTCGTCCGCTGAGTGGGAACGCCCCCGCCGCGGTCGAGCGCAATTCATAGGTGCTGCCACTTTCGAAGGTGACCTTGCTCGCCGGCGCGCTCAAGCCGAATGGCGCGACCGCCGCGGGATTGGTCGACTGCATGATGAAGCGGGAGCCGCTGCGGAAGGTCACGACATTAGCCGTGCCGGTGTTGCCGAACACTGGACCCGCGCTTTCCTGTACGCAGGTCGAACCGGGGATGAATATAATCGATCCCGCGCTGCCAGCGAGCATGCGATGAGCTGCGGCGGATCCGAAACGCACTGTTCCTCCTACCTCCACGGTGGCAGTCGCGTCAATCGACACCGTAAGAGCATTCGACCCATTGAGTATCAGTTCGCTTCCGGCCTCAACACTCAATGCATCGCCATTCACAGTGCTGTTGTCGAGTGTGAGCGTACTATTCGAAGTGGAGGTCCAATTCACCACAGCCCCGTTCGAGACGAGGATATTGCTCACCGTCTGCGTCGGAACGTTGCTGACGGTCACCGTCCCGTTGTTGTAGTTGTCGAAAATCAGAATATCCGTGGGGCGAACCGTCGTTCGGCTCGGTTGCCAATTCCCGCTCGAGGTCCAGGAGCCGTTGCCACCGATCCAACGGTAGGAATCGTCCATCAAGGTGTTGTTCGCATTGGTAGTCGCGAGGACGAACTGCATCTGAGGGGTGTAATACGGCGAGTTCATCTGGATGTAGTTCGATCCAGTGGAGGGGTTTGTACCATGCTGACTCCAACTCGATGCGCATCCATCCTGACGGTAGGCAAGTCGGAGTTGATTTTCCCCGCCAATACCGGGATGTCCCTGACTACTGGAATTGAAATAGTAATACCGGGTTCGATAGGAAACCGAACCGCCTCCGGCAACAAAGACGATGAAGTAGCGTTTGCTGCTGAGTCGATACCAGGATCCGGGCGGCGTGGTGACATTCGGCGCTTCGTCGATACGGATGATGTGAATGCCGCTCGGACTTCCGGACACGTTGTTCACCAGCACGTAATCGCCATTGGGATGCGCAAGAGTGATGGAGGTGCCACCCCAGCTCCCGGTATAGGTAGAGGTGCTCACATCGCCGATAGGCGCACCCGAGCACACCCACTGCGGGGCGGTGCCGCTGAATGCGAGGTTGCGGCCGTTCGAGCTGAAATCCTGTATGAGCGTTCCACTTCCTTCGTCGAAGCGCCAGTACGCTGCGAGCCCGGACTCCGTACCTGTAAGCGATACGCACATGCGGTCGCGAATTTCCGTCTGCGTAAGCGCGGTGGTCCAGACACTGGCTTCATCGATATCCGCCTGAATGGAACGGTAATTGTCTTGCGGATTGGCCCAGCGGCCAACCATGAGCTGATCGATCGCTGTCAATGCGCGCACCGTCCCGGACAAGCTGGTTGTTGCCTCCAGCACTCCGTTGATGAATATCTGCACTTGTGAGCCGGTATACACGCCGGCAATATGATACCAGCGATTGGCAACGGGTGTCGTGTTCGACTGTACATACACTCGGCCGTTGGTGGTTTGCACCGCGAATTCAAAACTGCTGTTGTATTGGTCGTGCTGCAGCCAAAACTGTCCCAAGTCTCCGTTGCCGGTGCTTCCGTTGAGGGTGAGGATATTGGCCCAATTTCTTCCACTACTGGGCGTAACGTCCCACTTCACCCACACCATCACGGTCATGGTGTTTGTAAAACCGAAATCCACATTCCCACCGTTGCCCCAGGAATTCGTACCAGTTTCCACAGCATACTCCGCACCCTGCGCCGCGAGCGCGGCGGGAAGCATGCACAAGAGCAATGCGGCAATAAATAGTCGAGTCGATTTCATCATGATTCACCTTTACTTCACCAGATAAAACATCCGAAGTTGAAGCGAGTATTTCAATACGATGTCCATTAATTTCCTGTAATTCAGGGTGCATTTCGCCCGAATGCGGGTTAATTTTTCGTCATGTGAGATGCCGCCCCTTGTTGTGTCGTGCTTCGCTATTGTGGACATTGCGAGCGGTGCCGCTTTCCTCTCCCACACGAGCTTGTATGCCACCGAAACATTCGCTTCCCACATACCACGGAATGCTGTTCGCGCTGCTCTGCATTGTTCTGGCGCAGCCCGTTCGCGCGCAGGAAGCTCCCTCATGGTTGCGCGACAACGTCATGCTGGATACCAGCGGCGCGTGGCATAGCTCGGCCACACAATTGCTGCGCTTCGCGGTGCGCGACGAGGCCGTGTACCGCATTGACCGCGCCTGGCTGCTGCGCGCGGGCGTGGATGTGCGGACGATCGCGCCGCAACAACTTGCGCTCTTCGTTCTCGGAAGGGAGGTTCCCCTGCTGCGCGTGGGACTCGACGACGGCAGTTTCGACGATGGCGACGCGCTGCTGTTTTATGCCGATGCCCCGCGCTCCGGCACCTGGCGTCGTATCGCGGATAAACATGGCCGCTATGCGGAATACCGCTACCCCTTTTCCGATTCCACCGTGTGCTGGCTCGCCGTGAGCACTACCGTTGCTGCGTCCCTCCCGCATATCCCGTCGGCGACGGGAGTGCGCGATACACTGCGCCATGTGTATCGCATCGTGCATTCGGAGAAGAACGAAACCCTGCAATTTCTGGGCACAAACACCGACGATTTGAATTCCTGGCAATGGTCCGGCGAAAAAACCTGGCTCTGGGCCTTGCTCTCGCGAACGCGCAGCTTCCCTATCGATGTGACATTGCCGGCGGTCGCCCCGGACGCCCCTGCGCATGTGCTGTTCCGTCTCGCCGGCTATCAGGGCACCCCGTCGCTTCGACCCAATCACCGCGTGATGGTGGAAGTGCAGGGCTTGGGAGAGGTGGACACGACCACATTCAATCTTGGCGATCAGCTGCTGCTCGATGTGACGCTTCCCCCGGACGCTTTGCGCTCAGGCGCAAGTCGCATCACCCTGCACAGTAGGCCCGAGGCGGACACGCGCAGCACGGTGGCGTTGGATTGGTTGGACGTGGATGTACCCGTCGCTCTCCGCGCCGACGCGGAGCAATGGTTGCACCGTTTCAACGAGCGCGACGCCACGGGTGTGCGCACGCTGCGTGTGGAAGGATTTTCCTCTTCAACACTGATCGCTCTCAGGCAAAGGAACGGCGCGTGGGTTTCGCTCGAGGTGACGGCGGAATTACAGAGCGATGGTGGTTACACAGCCGTGCTGATCGATACGCTTGCACCGGGCGTGTTGATCGCGATCAGCAACAACCCCACACCCGCCCCGGAAGCCACCGCCTCGCCTCTCCCCGCGCTCCGCGGCGAAACGCGCGGTGCGCAAGCGCTTGTTGTCACCGTCGATTCGCTACGCGCCGCGGCCGAGGAATACGCCACCCTGGTGCGGGAGCTTCACGGCGTGAGCACCCGCGTTGTAGGCATGCGTGAAGTGTACGATGCCTTTTCCCACGGCATGCCCGAGCCCGAGGCCTTACGCGCCTTGTTGCATCATGCGCGACGTAACTGGAGCGACACGCTGCGCTCGGTGCTTCTCCTCGGTGATGCGAATGTCAATCCGCTTGCAGCAAGCGGCGCGTATCGATCAACCCTGGTGCCCTCGCTGGGCTGGCCTGCCAGCGATGCGGCCCTGGTGTCCTTCGACAGTGCGGGCGTGCAGCAGCAGATCGAGATCGGTCGCCTGCCCGTACGTGGCGAGGAGGACATTCGCGTGGCAATGGAGCGCCGTCGGGCGTACAACAACGCCGTGGTTGATGAATGGAATAAAACCACGCTGCATTTCAGCGGCGGCGAGTACTATGAAAACGACGCACAACTCGAATTTTACCGCTCCATCAATCGACAGGTAATCGAGAATGTGGTGCTTCCCGCGCCCTTTGGCGGACGCGCGGCGCATGTGTACAAAACCGCCTTCCCGGCCAGCGACATTGGGCCATTGACACAGCGCGACTTCGACGAGCTGATCGCACGGGGCGCGCTGGCCATTTCCTACGTCGGCCACAGCGCCACCACCAGCTGGGACAACGGCATCGACAATCCGACGCAACTGCGTTCGTCGCACGGACGTGCTTCGCTGATCACCGACTTCGGCTGTTCCTCCGCCCGCTTCGCCGAGCCCGATATCCGGAGTTTTGGAGAATTGGCCGTGGCTGGCACCGACGCTCCCGCCATCGCCTATATCGGCAATGCGGGCTTCGGGGCGCGCAGTACCGGCGTGGTGTTTCCACGGCTGTTTTACGAGGAACTGTTGACGCATCCCGGCCGGTCGCTCGGCGAGGCGCATCGACGCGCGCGGCAGCGGTTGCTCGACGAACTGGGAACGTTGCCCGCCGTGCGCAATGCCGTCACCATGAGCACGCTGCTGGGTGATCCCCTGCAGCGCCTCGCCATTCCCGCGCAGGTGGATCTGGTCGTCGAAGAAAGCGGGCTGGAAATCCATGACCTCCCGCTCACCGACACGCGCGACAGCATGTATACGGATATACTCGTCCGTAATCTTGGACGCGTCGTGCAGCAAGAGATGACCGTTCGCGTCCTGCTTCTCGACAACGGAGACACACTGGCAATGCGTGAGTGGCGCGGGCCCGTTCCACTGTTCGAAAGTCGCATCCCCGTTGTGCTGCCATTGCCGGGCGTGGCTGGTGACTTCATTCTGCGCTGCATCGTGGATGCAGGGAATGAGATCGCGGAGCTTCGCGAGGACAACAACATTGCGCAGCGCGCCGTGCTTGTTGTCGGAGGGCGCTTCGCCGTGGTGAATGCGGGTGAGCACTGGACGGCGGCGAATCCGGCAGCGCTCCGCCTGCTCAATCCAGCCATCGGCGCGAATGGTTTCGCCGGGGTGCGTTACGAATCGGACATCGACCCACGTTTTGCCACACCAATCACGCTCGCCGGCGCTGTCGGACACATCATCAGCCACCCCGACGCCGTGGCGTTGTTTCCCGCACCCTCCCCGCGCCACTGGCGCGCTTCAAGCGTGGGCGACACCGGTTGGACGAGCGTGCGGCGCGCCGTTGCGGCACAGCACGGCAGCGCGCTGCTGATGGATTCGCTGGATTGGCGCGGTGCGACGCTGGACCGGCTTGTCGTGACGGACTCCGGCCTCACATTGCTTGGCACGGACAGACGCGTGCGCGTGCTATCCGGTGGTCCGATGGCAGGGGCCTTTGCCTCGGTGGAAGTGGATGGCATGGAAGCTCTGCCACGGAGAAATTTTGATGGCTACGGCGTGGTCGTACTCGACAGAACACGCTTCACCGTAGTGGATGCGCGCATTTTTTCCACTGTGACATCGGTGGCGGAGGCGGATTCGCTACGAGACTTCCTCCTCGCCCAGGGTAACGGAGTGTTGCTTGCCGTTGCCGCCGCGGGCGATCCCACGGTGCATCGCGATCGCTTCGCCACGGCGCTGCGCAGCGTTGGCAGTACGCTCATCGACAGCGTGGAGGAGCGTGGCTCCTTTGCCTGCATTGGCGAGCGTGGCGCGGTCGTCGGCAGCATACCCGAACGTCGCGCCGGACGCCTTGGCGGCGCGGTCGCGATCGACACCACCTATGCTGGGCTGCCGCCCAGTGGCCGCGCCAGCACCCCCTGGCTCGGTCCGATGGCCGCGTGGAGCGCGGTGGAATTGGACGGCACGGATCTCGACGCGGATCGCTGCGAACTGCGCATCGTGGCGCGCACGCCCGCCGGCGGGGAGGATACGCTTCTCACCACCGCGTACAACGGGAGCATCGATCTTTCCACAGTAAACGCGGCAACCCATCCCTGGCTGCGCTGCGAGCTGACCCTGCATGCATCGGAGAGTATGGCTCAGCCGCGCGTACAGTCCCTTCGGTTCGGCGCCACCTGGGCACCCGAATTGGCCATGAACGATCAGAGCGTCGCCCTCGCCCGCGACACTGTTCGCGCCGGTGAATCGCTGGATCTTCGCATCGGCGTGGTGAACGCGGGCGAAGGTGGAAGCATAGCGGCACGTCTTGGTATCGAACTGCGTTCGCCAGGAGCGTCACAGCCCTGGGTGGGCGACGTCGCACTCCCGCCTCTCGCGTTTGATCAGCGCTTCGACACCACATTGAACCTCCCCGCCGGCCTCGCACCCGGCAGCGGCAGTGTACTGCTGCGCATCGATCCTGACGGCCTCGTTCTCGAACAGGAGGAGCGCAACAACAGCTTCGCGCTCGCCTTCCATGTCGAGGGCGACACGACGGCGCCGCAGCTGGAACTCCTTGCCGATGGTCGTCCCGTGCGTGATGGCGATGTGCTGCGTCCCACGCCCACGTTTCGTTTCGCCCTGACACCAGCCAGTGGTGCGCCGGTTACCGACGCCTCACGGTTCAGCATACGGCTGGACGAGGTGACGATTGCGGCAAGCGACGAGCGTCTTCAGTTTCAACCGGGGAGCGCGGGATCTGCCGCGATACTGCTCTTCGAGCCAACGCTGGAAAATGGCGAGCATGTGCTCGACTACAACGCGCGAGACATGCTGGGCAATGCGGCCTTTGCCGAACCCCGGCGGCTCCGTGTATTCGTCGAACGCGACGCGCGCATTCTGGATGCGCTCCCCTGGCCGAATCCTTTCACCGAAGCGACCACCATCACCTTCACGCTCACCGGCGCCGATGCTCCCTCGAGCGGCAGTGTGCAGGTGTACACCGTCGCAGGTCGTGTCGTACGGCATATCCCTCTTGCTGCCGGCGCGTTGCGCATCGGCTTCAATACGGTGGCATGGGATGGAAAGGATGAGGATGGCGACGAGGTGGCCAACGGCGTGTATTTCTACAAAATTCGCATCGCCGCTGCGGGCGGGGACATCGAGCAGATCGGACGCGTGCTGCGGCAGCGCTAGCACCCTCGCGGCACGGCGGCTCAGGCGTCTGCGAGGGGCTGCGCGTCTTCGACCGCTCGGCACGCGGCGGTGTACTGCCGCCACAGTTCGAGGTTCTGCTCCATTTCAGGTGTTGCGGTAACGGTGGCGATGGAGAAACGGAACAACGCATCCTCTATCGACACCGTGGCGAGCGCCGAATCCCTGCGCCCCGTGAAGGGGAAGTGGTCGGGACCGCGCTGGCATTTGCCATTGATATTGATGCGCCCCACGTAGCGCACCGCCCTGCGGGTAATGGCGTGCAGCGCGTCGGCGGACGAGGTGAATACGCTGAGCTGCTGCCCGAACCGCGACTGCTTGACCAGTTCCAACGCTTCGTCCGCATCCTCGACACGGAGTACCGGAATGATGGGTCCGAATTGCTCCTCCTGCACGATACGCATGTCGGCCGTGGTGTTCGAGAGCAGCGCGGGCGGGTACAGTGTCATGGCGCGCTCGGGTCGCTCCGCATTCACCAGCACCGCGTCGTGATACAGGGCGTCTTCCAGTAATTCGTCGAGATAATCCGCATGTTCGCCGCTGATCACCGGCGTGAGTCGGGGATTGCTCCACGGCATGCTCGGCTGCATGTCCGCGATCGCTTCATGCAAGGCGCTCAGCAGGCGTTCTTCCACATCCGCGTGAGCCAGGATGAGTTTGATGGCGGCGCAGCGTTGTCCGTTGAAGGCCAGCGCGCCCTTGCTGATTTCGGCCACGGTCAGGTCCAGTGGCGCATCGGGCAGAACGATGGCCGCGTTCTTCGCCTCGAGTCCCAGAATGCAATGCAGTCGATGGGGATAGGGGTGCTGCGCAATAAGAGAATCGGCGACGCGGCTTGTGCCGATGAAAGCGAATACGTCCACGCGGCCGCTGCGCATGAGCGCGGGCAGCACTTCGCTGCTTTCGCCAAACAGCATGTTCACGGTGCCCGGGGGGAAGAGGCCATCGAATATCGCGAGCAACGCGCCGTAGAGCAACTCTCCGCGCGGCGGCGATTTGATGACGACAGTATTGCCCGTCAACAGCGCGGGAATGACGTTGGTGAGTGTTTCGTAGAACGGATAATTGTACGGACCAACACACAGGGCTATGCCGATGGGCAACAGCTCCGCATACCCCGTGACGTTCTGCAGCGACACATCGCTGCGCATGCGCTGCTGCACCGACATGCCCGCGGCAATCGTATCGGCCGCGTACTCGAGTGTGCGGTCGAATTCGTTGAGTGCCTCGGCGTAGGCCTTGCCCACACCCCACATGATATGCTGCGCGATACGCTCGCGCAGCGGACGGAGTAAATCGAGGAAAATGTAGAGTACGTTCGCGCGCTCTTCCAGCGACATCGAAGGCCACGGCCCGTCACCCGCATCCCAGGCCTCGTTGGCCGATTCCAGAGCAATGCGCGCTTCCACCTCGCCACAAGCAGGCGTGCTACCCAACAGCGCGAAGGATGCGGCGCCATCCTGTCGTCGCAGCGGCACGGGCGACAAGGCGGGGATGGTGTCGCCCGACCAGGCGACTCGGCCTCCGATCAGGATTTCACGGACATGTTGCTCTTCAAAACGGAATTCGCGGGGGACTTCCCCGCGTGCAAGAATTCGATCGGCGAGTGTCATGGTACTCAAACGGTGCGTCCGTGAAAATCAACGAGACGGGCACGTACATCCATGCCCATCCACAAATTTACGGCTTTCACGCGCCGTGGAGCAAGGCGCGCGGGAGATTCGTCCCGCCTCCGCGTGCGGGACGATATGATCGGCGTGCAGAAACCCGTTCAACTCGCGATGCTGCGATCGATGTACATCGCCAGGCGCGCCAGCGAGGTGACGTAGCTGCCGAATTCATTGTCGTACCATCCGAATACCTTCGCGTGCGTCACGGGCACATTGATCGGTTGTTCGCTGCGCACGCCCGCCTGCTGCAGTAAATCCACCGGCACCTCGATGAAGCCCGTGCGCGTGTGCGTGTCGTGTCCCTCGATCACCACCGCCGCGGGTACGCCGAGCAAATCGGTGGAAACATTCTGCTTCTCGCTGAAGATCAGCAAGTCCTTCTGCGGTCCCTCCGCCGCCTTACGGTAAATATCGTTCAGGAAGGCGCGATTGATGGTCGGCACGCCTTTGTCATTGAGGGGCGAATGGAAGGTGATATTCAAATTGATCAGCGAGACGGTGGACGTGGGAATACGCACCGAATCGGCCATGAAGCCCACCTGCTTGATTTCGGGCAGCACCTGTTCGAGCGCCTTCGCTGCTCCGGTGGACGACAGGATGATGTTGTTGAGCACCGAGCGCGATTTGCGCAAATCCGATGCGTTGGCTTTCGGTACCGTGTCCAGCACGCTCTGCGAATTCGTTGCGGCATGAATGGTGGACAGCGATGCCGTGAGAATGCGCGCGGTTTCGGCGGTTTCGAGCAACGGCTTCATCATGTGTGCCAAGCCAGTGGTGGTACACGACGCCGCGCTGATCACCGTGTGCTTGCGCGCATCGAAGCTGGTGTGGTTGATGCCATAAATCAGCATCACGCTGTCGTCGGGCATGCTGGCGGCTTTGTCCTTGATCTTGAAAGGCGCGCTGGCAATGACCGCGCGCGCCCCCGCGGCAAGATGTCCACGCACGCTACCCTTCGCATCGTCCATGGGTACGGTGGGATCGAGATAGACGCCGGTCGAATCCACAACAATCTGCACGTTGTGTGCGCGCCAATCGATGTCGCGGGGGTTGCGCGCCGTGCGGAGGATGGTGACTGGCACACCGTGGATTTCCATCAATCCTCGCGCTTCATCGAGGATGCGTATATCTTTTTTGCCGGAAATGCCGAAGAGAAAGGTCTCCATCGGCCCGTAGGTGGAATCGGTCGCGATCTGATGCGCCAGATCCTCGAGCGAACGACCCACATCGCGCCCGGTGTTGATGACGATGCCGTCGAAATGCCGCGTGTGCACGAAATACCAGAGCACCATTTTCCCGATGCGGCCGAGTCCATTGATACCCAGCACATTGCGTCCGCGAACCTCGATGTTCATACCTTCCTCCTGATTACGGCAATTGGAGCTTTTCGTAGCTGATGGGGTAATTGCCCGCGTGAATGGTGCCGAGGCGTCCGTCGATGGCGATGGCATCGCCGGCGGCGAACACTCGCCCGCCAATCGCGCAGGTCTTGTGTCGGTCGTCCACGACCATGTCGCGGCAGTCCACCACGCAGGTCTTGCGCAACCGTACCGCGGTGACCGCGGCGTGCGACGCGGCGCCGCCACGCGCGGTGAGCAGGCCGTCGCATTCGAAAATCAACCCGATGTCGTCGGGCACGGTATCCGGACGTACCAATATCATGAACGCGTCGGGATGCTGCTCCCGCCTGGATTGCAGGTCGACCATATCGAAACATACGATTCCATTCATCGCACCTCCACCGATCCCGAGGCCCGTGCCCACGGGCTGCAGTGTGCCCGGCGGCGTATCAAACACAGCGATGGCGCTTTCGTGCCGCACTGCCTGATCGCGTGCCTGGAGAATGTAGAGATCGCTGGCGTGCTTGGTTTCGAAGGTGAACTCGATTTCCTGATGGCCAAAGCCCCGCTGATGCACGAGGTCCAGACAGTAGCGCCGCAGCTCGTGATAGATTTCAGGGAAATCCTTTTCCAACGACATATCCTGCATCGGCGTGCCGCGCAAGCGCTGCTGCTCGGATATCGGCAGCACGTGCACCAGCCCGCCCACAATATCTTCGCCCTGACTGCAAATGGTGAAATCACCGTACAGTGTCACTCCGGCTTCGCGCGCGGCGTGCTCGCGCACGAAAGGATCGCGCGTGAACAGCACGCCGGTGCCGGAATCGTAGTTCAGATTGCCCAGCACCATCTGCTGCACCACTACCGCCGTACCCCATTCCTCAGCGATATTCAACTTGCTGCGATACACACGCGCCCGATCGGTGTACCAGGAGTCCAGCACCGACACAATGGCCTGAATGAGCTGCCGGAACGGATCGACTTCCACATGCACATGATGTTCCTTCAGCACCTGCTTGTAGGTCATGGCGATACTGCGCATCTGCGCGGGAGTGAAGCGGATTTTCTGCTCCACTCCGTACTCCTCCTTGAAACGGATCATAATGCTGTCGAATGCATCGCGGTCGATGCCGTAGGCCATGCCCCACCCTTGGAGAAAGCGCCGGTAGCAATCCCAGGACGTCCATCCGTAATTAGGCCGTGTGCTGAGGGCTTCGACGATTTCCTCGTTCAGACCGACGTTGAGAAAGGTGTTCATCGCGCCAGGGATGGAGATTGCCGCGCCGGAGCGTACCGACAGCAGCAATGGATTGGATGCATCGCCGTAACGCTGGCCACTGACGCGTTCGAGATCGTGCAGGCGCTCGGCGATGATGGCGTCGATTTCCGCTCGCATGTCGGGATGGCTCGTCAGCGTCGCGCGGCGGCGGAACAACTCGGTGGTGATCACAAAACCCGGCGGCACGGGATAGCCGAATTGCGTCATGCGCTTGAGGTAATACCCCTTCGCCCCGAGGAATACCGGATTGTCGATGTCCGTATTCTCCTGATACAGCCGCGTGGAGATAAGGCGCGATTCATAGGTCAACGCTCCCTGTGCCGCGTCGCTCGGGAGATGCCGCATCATTTCGTTCATCGACGCCAACACGGCGGCGATGAAACTGTCGAGCTGCGGTACGGGAAAACTTCCCGCGATGAGATCGCGGTAGAATTGCTCGGAAATGGCGTGAATGTGCTGCACCGAGGCGTCCGCGCGCATGCCACGCACGATGCGGGTGAGCATGGCGTCGTGGGGCTCGATGAAATTCTCGGTGATGATCCCTGTCACGTTGCTTCCCATGAACTGGAAGATGTTCATGAACTGCGCGATGGTGAACGTGGACGTGGTCAAACTGTAACGGAACATCTCCAGCGTGCTCTTGAAGCCCTCGTCCGAGAGGCCTTCGATTGACAGACTGTCCATCAACGACACCAGAATACGCTCGATACGCCGCAGCGTCGACGCGGTGATGTAGCGGAGATTGGTCTCCGATATCAACCGTTCGATGAGTTGCGACGCAAGCGCCTCAAAGCGGAAGGTCAGACCCATGGCCTGGAATTTCGGCTCGAGGTAGCGTCCGTACATCGAGGGAATGCCAGCAGCGATATGCCGCTTGTAGTAAATGTCTTCCACTCCCATGGTCGGTGCCGGATCCAGAATCACAGCGCGCAACCGATGAATCGCCTCCATGACAAACACCAGCGCCTTATCCGCATTGCCGGCGGCGAGCAGACGCTCGAACTCCTCGACATCGGCGCGGCGGAACACGTGGAATTTCTCCATGTGCGGCACGATGTCGTGGATGTCGATCGTGTACTTCTCCTTCAACAACTGCTTGATACGGATCAGATGACGTACGCGGGTGCGCTGTACGGTCTCGAGTTCGTGCAACTCGTCGAGCACGCGTTCGATACGATGCATCGGTAGCGTGGGCAACAATTCGGGCGGGAGTTGCAGCACGGCGCACAGTTTGCGCACTGCCACGTGCGCGTCGTCGTACCAGCGTCCCTCGGGCCGCAAGCGTGCGGCGACATCGGCGGGGAGATACGGGATCAGCGCATCCGTTGTACCATCGAACCAATAGCGGAGAATACCGTCGGTCAGGCGCAGGTGCATGTTGTTGCTCTCGGCATGCACCTGTTTTCTCAGAAAATGAATCAGAACATCATGACGCTGCGATAATTCGTCTATCACCGTGCTGATGTCGCGCAGTTCGCCTTCGGCACCGATTTCGTTGAAGTACACCGGGAACAGCACCGCCAACTGCTTCACCAGAAAATACACCGGCGCGATGTCCGCATTGAGCAAGGCCGTCACATCGCGCTGGAATAAATCCGTGTCGGCAATGAACACGCCCGACAGCTTGAGATTGATCAAGAGCGCCGAAAGCAGCCGTTGCCACATCACCGGCTGGAGACGGATAAGCTCGAGCCACACGCGGATGTTCTTGATGTGGTTGCGGTCCACATTCACCTGCCACTCCTCGCTGATCCCCGACAAACGCGGACTGACAAAGCCGAAATCCACCAGATGGTCGATGTAGACGTCCACGATGCGCTGCGATCCGCTGAGGTGCACTTCGCGTCCGAAGGTCAGGATGCAGTCGAGAATGCTCTGCATGTGCTCGTCGCGTAATTCAGCGAACATGGCGAAGATGTTCTCGAGCAGACGCAGCAATTCCTCTTCGTCGCTCATATCGCGCAGCGAATGCAACACGCGATTGATTTCGCGCAACACATGCTCGCGCATGCCATCCATACCGCGCAGGTGAATCACCAGCAGCAAATAGTAGAGTTGCTCGATGGGCGACGCGAGCTGCCCGGCCGCATCGATGATGCGCTCCGCGATATGAGTGTAATCCGCCACGCGGCACAACTCGTCCCAACGTGCGCTCGCTTCCAGCAACTCCCATTGCCGTGCGAAATACGGCCGGCCAGCGTAATCGGTAACGCCGCCGCGCGGCTGCGGAAACAGGGCGGGACGCTCCGCCAGCATGCGCTCGATGTCGGCCTCGCCGCTCCAGTAGCGTAGCGATGCGGCGAGCGCTTCGCGCAGCATGCGTGCTGCGCGGTCGTGCAGTTGACTGTCGTTGGGAATGCGTTGGAGTACATGGCGGAGCAAACTGGAGGCGAGCGTGTTCAACGCCGCGTCGTCGCCCAGCACCTGTTCGACCATCCCGAGACCGCTGTGCACGATGTCGCGCAACCCGCCGTCGGTGTCGCGCTCCCGTAATTGCTCGAGCAATTCCAAGGCCGTTTGCAACATGCGTCGGCGCAAAGCGAGTGGCAACGAAACATCGAAGCGGTCGCGGCACAGGGCGAGCAGCGTGCGCAGCAGCTCCCCGCGCGACTCGTGTCCCGCGAAAAACCACAAATCCTGCAATGCAATACCGCGGAAGGATTCGACCAGTAGTTCCGGATTGGGGTAGCGGTGATGTACTTCGACGAGGAAATGGCGCAGACGCCGCTCGATGCCATAATGCGACGCGGCGGCATCGAGCAGTCGCTGATGCTCGTCCGGGAAGGTGAGCGCTTCCGTCCGCGTCGTTTCGAGATTGACTCGCAACGCGGTGGATTCGAACCGATCATTCACGGCCATGCCATACTCCACATCTCACAAGCGCGATTATCCGCGGAAGGCGCTCCCCGTACTCGCCCGGCGGCATGCAGGAAATTTAGGCAAATCATTCCGATTTTCCCACCTTGCCCGCGCATCTTCCCGCCCGCGCATCTTCCCGCCCGCGCATCTTCCCGCCCGCGCATCTTCCCGCCCGCGCATCACCGCGCGAACCGGGCACGCGGGTCTTCCGCGGCCCGCTGGAATCGGAGCGCGGATAATCCGTATGTTGCTGTCATGGCGCAATCCGGCTACATCCTGCATCCCATCGGACACATCTCCTCGCCACTGGCGCAGCGCTATGACGCGCCTCGCCAGGGCGTGCTGACGCAAGGCAACGAGGCCGTGCTGCGCTTGCTGCCCGGTCACAATTACGAACAGGCACTGGAGCATTTGCCCGGCTTCGAGCGCATCTGGCTGCTCTACGTGTTCCATCTCAATGCGGGATGGAAGCCCCGCGTCAATGTTCCGCGCCATCGCGGGGACAAGGTCAGCGTGTTCGCCACGCGCGCGCCGTATCGACCGAATCCCATCGGCCTGAGCTGCGTGCGCCTCCTCGGCGTGCACGGTTTGGAGCTGCGCCTCGCGGAATGCGATCTGCTCGACGGCACGCCCGTGCTCGACATCAAGCCCTATCTGCCGTACGCCGACTCCTTCCCCGACAGCGGAACGGGCTGGGTGCCCGATGATGAAATTCTGTACACCGTATGCATCGAACCCCGGGCGGAGCTGCATATGCGTTGGTTGGCGGAGCATGCGGCATTGGATCTTCGTCCCTTTGTGCAACTGCAACTCGAAGCCCGTCCCGAACGCGGCAAGCGCAAACGCATCAGCGCCGATGCTTCGGACCCAACCGGACGCTGTCGTGTGCTGGCGCGCCGCACCTGGCGCATCCGCTTCACGGTGGACGAGCCCTCCCGCGAGGTGCGCGTGCTCGACGTGTTTTCCTGCTACAGTGCCGAACAACTCGCCGACATCGACGATCCCCATCGGGACAAGGACGCACATCGCGCTTTCATCGCCGCCTTTGGTGCGGACGCGGGCTTCCTTCTCGATCTCTGATCGTATCTTTCGTGACGACAAACAACACCCTGCACAATGTCATCGATCATACAGAGGTTTTCCCATGGCAAAAAAAGTCAATCCCTTCGATCTCGAAAGTGCGCCACCCTTCGATGGCTTTCCGAAGGATGCGGTACAATTCCTGCGCGACCTGGCGGCGAACAACAATCGCGAGTGGTTCGCGGAAAACAAGGAGCGCTACGAAAGCAGCGTGCGCGCGCCCATGCTGTCGCTGCTCACCACGCTCGAAGCCCGTTTGCGCGCCTTCGATTCCAGCATTGTCATTGAGCCGAAAAAGGCGATGTATCGCATTTTCCGCGATGTGCGCTTCAGCACCGACAAGTCGCCCTACAAAACCTGGGTAGCCGCGGCATTCACGCACAGCGGCGCCGATCGCAAAACCGACGCGGCCTACTATTTCCACATCACCCCCGACGAGGTGGGCATCGGCGGCGGACTGTACGCGCCGTCGGGCGATCAGCTGCGCAAGCTGCGCGCGGCCATCGACACGCGCTCCGACGAGTTGCGCGCCATTCTCGCGCAAAAAAGCTATGCGAAATTGTTCGGCGGCCTCACCGGGGACGAACTCACGCGCGTGCCCGCCGGCTTTGACAAGGAGCATCCCGCCGGCGATTTGCTGCGACGCAAGCAGTTTCTGGCCTGGGCCACCGTGCCCATGAAGGCGGTGTACGGTTCCAGCTTTGCAGACACGGTATACGAACACTGTGTGGCCATGGCCCCGCTCATGCGCTGGTTGCTGGCGCATTCGCGTTGATACTTCCGCGATTTCGGACTCTTCGCTCGTTACTCCTGTCACCTGTGGACTTCCACGATTCATCTGCGATAATCCGTGTGAAATCTGTGAAATCCGTGGTGTTAAACCTGTGTCGAATCCAATTATTCCGACCACCGCACCATTTTTCATTCTCCCGGATGCGATGAAGGATCGTAAAAGACTGTGGTTGTTTCGGACCTGATAATACAGTATACTCGCGTATCCACTGTATACGGACCATAGCGGAGAACCTGTCATGAGACGCAGCGCGCTCATTGTCCTTGTCCTGCTCGCGGTGCAATGCGCTCCCGCGCCGCTGTACGCACAGCCGGCGAGCTTTCCACCATCCATCATGTTTTCCACGCTACTCAACGGCGTGAACATTCACCCGATCGAAGGGA
>JAMIQH010000117.1:0-8620 GCA_035914695.1 Bacteroidota bacterium
CGAGGTTCACCGCGGGCTCGGTGGTCCCGGGCTGCTCGAAAGCGTGTACGAGGAAGCGCTGGTTTGGGAACTATTGCAACATGGAATCGAAGTACAACGTCAGGTATCGCTGCCGATTCGGTACAAAGGTTCCACTCTCGCATCGTCCCTCCGTATCGATCTCATCGTAGGAAACTTGGTCGTGGTCGAATGTAAGGCGACGAGTCAGTATAACACGCTGTTTGAAGCTCAGACATTGACTTATCTTCGCCAGACAGGGCTTAAGTTGGGACTGGTGTTCAATTTCGGCGAGCGAGTCGTGAAGGACGGCATTCACCGCGTTGTGAATGGGCTCTAAGTTTAGAGGAGCGCAATGATACGGAGACGCAGGGACGCAGAGGAATGATTGATCGCTTCTCCTTGCGACCTTGCTACTTTGCGACCTTGCGTTACAAACGAGCAATGATGCGATGACGCAAAGAGATGGCCAAGTCATTGCGTCTTTGAGGTAGGAAAGGGGTGGCCTGCGCGCGCACTTGTCCGGCCGGTGGCGGTGGTGTAGTTTTACCGCATCCACATCCATCGGGGCTTGCTATGAAACTCGTACTGCTGGTGACGCTCGTGTTTCTCTCGACCATACCACTGCGCGCGCAGGAGGAGGACGAGGAGGTTTTTCCCGACCTCGCCTTTTTCGTGGGCGAGTACACGCTGATCGGTAAAGTGCTGGATGGAGACGCTACCTTCCTCGGTCGTCTCGTGCTGCGTATCGGCGAACAGGGAGCGGGCGTGTTTGAACGCCACATCGGCGGCTTGGTGACGCGCGGTTCGTGGGCCATCGAATTCGCCATCGGCAACGAGGTGCGCGTGCTGCGCCTGCGCTGGAACACCGACGGGCGCAGCTTCGAATGCACCTATCAATGGTGCATGGACTTCGATGTGTATCCGCGGCTCAGCGGACACTGCTATGCGAGCGGGATGGGGACGGACAGCCCGGGGATGGAGGTGGGCTTTATCCGGCACGTTGAGCGCGATGGGGAGGAGTGATTGATGCCGAGTAGCTGCGTTGGAATGCAGCCTCCGCTTTTCTCTTGAACAAAGGGAGAAAACCACAGATTGCACAGATTGCACACGGATTAGCACAGATGAGTCGTGGAAGTCTGCAAAGATCCGTGTATACGGCCGCATGGCTGATTGACGCATGTGGCTGGAGAATTTCCTGAGCAAATGCCAAGGCGCAAAGCGAACCGCCCCGCGAAGCGGGCAAGCACGCAGCGCCGCCGCCGCGCGGTTCAATTATTCCGGAAACGCCTCGTCGACGCTGCGCTGGATGAGATCGTCGTCGGCGAGGAAGGGCAGGGTGATGTGCCCGCGTCCGCGATGTTTCTCATTCCACTGCTTGACGGTGGAGAGGGCGTTGTCGTTGCGCGCCCAGTTGCGGCGGGCCACGCCGCCCATCACATCCCAACTCAGACCGGAGCGCACGATGTCGTCCATGCGCGCCGAGCCATCGAGTACGATGCCGTTGCCGCCGTTGCTTGAACGTCCGATGCCCACACCGCCGCCGTTGGAGAGCACCACGAGCGTCATGCCGCGCGCGACATTGCCCGCGAAGCATTGCACACTCATGTCGGCGGTGACATTCGAGCCGTCGAAAATGTTGGCGGTTTCGCGGAAAGGAGAATCCGTGCCGCTCACATCGTGATGATCGCGTCCGAGTATCACCGGACCGATCTCGCCGTTGCGTATCATCTCGTTGAACTTCAGGGCGATGCGCACACGTCCCTCTTCGTCGGAGTACAGGATGCGCGCCTTGGTGCCCACCACCAGCTTGTTCTGCTCGGCCGTGGCGATCCAATGGTGATTGTCCCGATCCATCGGACTGCGCGCGGGGTCGATGCAGGCCATGGCGGCCGCGTCGGTTTTACGCAAATCCTCGTCGCTGCCACTCAGGCATACCCAACGGAAGGGTCCGAATCCGTAGTCGAAGCACATCGGTCCCATGATGTCTTCCACATACGAAGGCCAGATGAAGCCCTCGGTGGTGTCGCGGCCGTTGCGCGCGATAGAGGTTTCCCCCGCATCGAAAATCGAGGCCATGAAACTGTTGCCGTAATCCCAGAACCACGAGCCCTTGGCCGTCATGCGCTTGATCACCTGGTAATGCCGACGCAGCGATGCGTCCACCAGGGCGCGGAAGCGCGCGGGATCGCTTTTCATGATGGCGCGTCCCTCGTCGAAGCTCACACCGGCGGGTGTGTAACCGCCTTCATACACCACATGGCAGGAGGTTTGATCGGAAATCAGTTCGACGTGGATGTCATGTTTGTCGAGGTATTCGAGCAAATCCACCACGTTGCCATGGTAGGCGATGGACACGGAGGCGCGGCGTTCGCGGTACTCGCGCATCCATGCGGCGATTTGATCGAGATCGTCGCTGACCAGCGACACCCAACCCTGACTGCGGCGCGTTTCGATGCGGCTGGCGTCCACCTCGGCGATGATGCCGATGCCGCCGGCGATTTCCACGGCCTTGGGCTGCGCGCCCGACATGCCGCCGAGGCCGGAGGTGACGAAGTACACGCCGCTGAGGTCGCCGTCGGCGGGAATGCCCAAATACTTGCGACCGGCATTCAGCAGCGTGATGTACGTGCCGTGCACAATGCCCTGCGGACCGATGTACATCCATCCGCCCGCGGTCATCTGACCGTAATTGGTGACGCCCATGGCGGTGAGGCGGCGGAATTGCTCGGGATTGTCCCACTGTCCCACCAGCAGGCCGTTGGTGGAAATCACCCTCGGCGCATCCGGTTTTGAGGGAAACAGTCCGAGCGGGTGACCGGAGCTGACGACCAGCGTTTGCTCCTCGGTCATTTCCTCGAGGTAGCGCTTGATGAGCAGGTACTGCATCCAGTTCTGACAGACCTGGCCGGTTTCGCCGTAGGTGACCAATTCATACGGGTAAAGGGCGACGGCGAAATCCAGATTGTTGTCGATGTTCACCTGCAGGGCGCGGGCCGCGAGAATGCCGCGATACTCGTCCACGGGTTTGCCCACGATATTGCCTTCGGGGCGGAAGCGGTAGCCGTAGATGCGTCCCATGCTGCGGAGTTCTTCGAGAAATTCGGGGGCGAGTTCCTCATGCAGCGCTTCGGGCACGTAGCGCAGGGCGTTGCGCAGCGCGGTGCGAATTTCATGGCGCGAAAGGGCCAATCCGCGATTGGGCGCGCGACGAATGCCGGGTTCAAAGGTCTTTTTCTTCGGCAGTTCCGCCGGAAGGGCGATGGTCATGGCCTGGGAGATGTCGGAGTTGCTCAGCATCGGTGCTTCGAGTGATGTGGATACATACCGAGGGAAAGGTACGAAATTTTCGTGGAGCCGCATGGGGGGAGCTGCGCTCGATGATCGTGGGAGAGGCGGCGGTATACTGTGCGGGTGGCGCGGTACGCTGAGAGGGAGAAAGGTGAAATGGTGAAAAGGAGAATCGGGTTCAGGGTCGGCGTTGGAGTGCCGACCCCGCGGTCCGAATCGAAATTGCCATGCGAGCGGGCAGCACGCTTCCATTTTTTCCTCCGGCTTCGCATCTTGTATCGTTCAGATTCACAGCACAATTCGCCTTTCCCGTACGTATCACGTTGCCACTTCCGATGCAGCGATGTGGTGGGAGGGGATTACAGAAATTTCACGTGGCGGGCTATGGTGGAAGACAACAACGATGTGGTGACAATGATGAGCGGAACACTGCGCTCGTGGCGCGAGAGCGGAGACCGCCGCGCGGTGTTTCTCGGGTGCTACAGCATGATGACGCGCAACATGCTGCGCTCCATCGACGCGGGGGAATTCCACGACGCGGCCTGGGTGCGCACGCTGTTGCAGCGCTTCGCGGAATACTATTTCTCGGCGCTCGCCGACTATGAGCGGCGCGGCGCGGGGCTTGTACCCGCCTGGCGCATCGCGCACGACGCCGCGAGCGCGGGGGAGGTGTCGGCGCTGCAATTGTTGTTGCTCGGTGTGAATGCGCATATCAACTACGACCTCGTCCTCACGCTGGAGGAGTTGCTGCGGCCGGAATGGGCACAGCTCTCCGAAAACGCCCGGCAGGCGCGTCACGCGGATTATTGCCTGGTGAACGAGGTGATCGCCCGCACCATCGACGCGGTGCAGGACGAGGTGCTCGAACCCGCCATGCCCTCGATGGCGGCCGTGGATGTGCTGCTGGGTCGTATGGACGAGGAGTTGACGTCGACCTTGCTCACGCGTTGGCGCGACGAGGTATGGGATGACGCGCTCCGATTATTGCACGCCAGCGATGAGCAGGCACGGCGCACGGTGTGTGAACACGTGGATCGGCGAACGCAACGTCGCGCGGCATGGCTCGGCGTGCACGATCCGCGCTCGGCACTCGCCGCCTTGCGGGCATTGCGCGAGGAAGATTTCACGATGGAATGATGGCGGTCATCCGAAGTACGTAGGATGAGCCATGTCTCTGCAGGGACCGATAATCACCGTGCCGTCACAGTGGAGTCGGGACTGCGCACCGCGCGAAAGCCGAGATAGCCCCAGTAGGCCCGCTTGGGCCTGGGCCAGATTTTTCCATCATACACGATGATCCAGGCGTTGGCGGAATCCACTTCGTTGGCCGTCCACCAGTAAATCACCTTGCCGCGCGGATTCCAGAGCGGGGTCTCCTTGTCCGGCGTGCGTTCATAATGCACGGTATTGTCGCCGGCCAGCCAGCGCCCGCCACTGTTTTCTCCACCTCGTTGCATGGAGCGCACCGCTTCGTCGATGCTCGGCAGTCGCCAGTAGTGACGCGCCGAATCCTCGAGCTGGGTGCCGTCGAGGGAGAGATGCGCACAGCGCCGACGCGCCTCCCACCAGCTCACACCATTGTCCGGCCAGCCGGGTCCGGCGGGAGCCCAAAGCAGATCGATGCCATTCTGTGTGATGCGCCGCTCGCCGCGCAACCCATCATCGATGCGATGCGCCACCCGCCACGCGGGTTCGGCGGCGGAGGCGATCAACACCAACAGCGGCACACCGATGGCGATGCGATACGCCCAGCGTCGGGGTCGTGGGCGTCCGAAGGCGTATCCCGCCGCCATGAGCAGCAGCGGGGTGACTAAAAAGCCGTACACCACCACCACGGTCGCGCCGCGGAAGAACCACGCCACGAAAATCGCGGCCGCCACATGCAGCAGCGCTCCCACGCGGGGCAGACGCAACGCCGTCGCGCTCATGGCCATGAACAGCAGCGCGGGCATGAGGTATTGACCGAACATCATGCCGATGTTGCGCCACAGCGATGCCTGATACCAGCCCTCGTGGAAGTTTTCGATGCCGCCCCAGAAGGCCCACAAGCCGGCAATTGCCGTGCTGCTGAGCACGGCCAGCCAGCCGATGCGATTGCGCCAGCGCTCAGACATGGACGCCGCCGCGCGAATGGCGATCCATCATCGATGCGGAGTCGTGCTGCGATGCCATGGCGATTACGGCGCGTCGATAGTCACTTCGGTCGCGATGTCCACATTGCCTTTGAGCATGCACCAGACCGGACAGATGCTCTGCTCGGAGAGCTGCAAGGCCTTCGTCACATCCTCCATCGTCGCGTCGCAGGCGGTGAAGTGGAAATGCAGCGTGATATGGGTGAAGCCCATCGGATGCGTGTCGCGACGAATGCCCTCGGCCCGCACCGTGCAGTGCGGGGCCTGGCGTCCCATGCGGCGCAGCAGTGCCTGCACAGCGCTGGCGGCACAGGTGGCCAAACTGATGAGCACAAGTTGCAGCGGCATGTATCCCGTTCCATCGCCGTGCGGCGGGATATAGTCGAGAGTGATGGGCGGAAAATCTCCGGCCTGTCCGCTGAAGGCCATGCGTTCGTTGGTGGAGGTGACGGTGATGTTCAACGGAGTATTCATTGTGGACCTGCGGTTCTTGATCTGCGTCGTGTTACAGCAACGCTGTGGTAATGATGGTCTATTCTCGTGTACGGGGAAAAGGGGAAATGGGAAAAATGGTGAAAAGGAACAGCGGCCGAGGAAGATATCGCACATGGCGCTCCTTTTTACCTTTTCACGTGTCCACCTTCCCTGTCGGGGAAATGGGAACAAGGGAAAAAAGGTGAAAGGAGCAGCGCCCGAGGATGATTTCGCAAGCAGTGCTCCTTGTTACCATTTCACGTTTTCACCGTTCGTTTTCCCTCCCCGCGCCGTATTAACCCAGCACCTCCAGCACCGCGTCGAGAATTTCGCAACTCTTGACGACCTGCTGCATGGTGGTGTGGTCGGGGTACAGGGGACGGTCGATGTCCAGATGGTCTATATGGCGGCGCACCACTTCGCGCGCGCGCATCACGCCCACGCCGTTGGTGAAATTGCGGAAGTCCAGCGCCTGCGCCGCCGCCATGAACTCGATGCCGAGCACGCCATGGGCGTTGTCGAGAATCTGCGCGTTCTTGATCGCCGTGTTCATGCCCATGGACACGAAGTCCTCCTGATCCGCCGCGGCGGGGATGGACTGAATCGACGCGGGCATGGAGAGAATGCGTTGCTCAACAATGAGCGAATCCGCAGTGTATTGACTCAGCATCATGCCGGAGAACATGCCCGCGCCCTTGGTGAGAAAGGACGGCAGGCCCACGCTGAGCGCGGGATTGAGCAGGCGGTTGAGGCGCCGCTCGGACAGCACGCTGACCATGGTCACCGCCGCGCCCACCATGTCCATGGGCAGTGCAACGGGCGTGCCCTGGAAATTCGCTCCCGTGAGCGTGAGTCGGGCTTCGGGCAGGAAAATGGGATTGTCGCCCACACCATTGAGTTCGATTTCCACCTGACTCTTCGCGTACGCCACCGCGTCGTGCGCAGCGCCGATCACTTGCGGTGTGGAACGCATGGAGTAGGCGTCCTGCACCTTCACCTTCATCTTTCCGGTCTGCAAATCGCTGCCCTTGATGTAGGATGCGATGGCTGCCGCGCTACGCACGGCTCCCGCGAAACCGCGAAGTTCGTGCAGACGTGTGTCGTAGGGTTTGAGATTGGCGAGCAATGCTTCGAGCGACATGGCGGCGGCGATTTCGGCCTGACGCAGCCAGCGGTCGATGTCGTAGAGGTGAATGGCGCTCATTGCAGTGAGCAGATTGGAGCCGTTGATCGTGGCGAGGCCGTCGCGCGCCTGCAAGCCCGGCACGGGGATGCCGGCCGCGTCCATGGCTTCGCGCGCGGGCATGCGCCGCCCCTCGTACCACGCTTCGCCTTCGCCCATCATCAGCAGGGCGATTTGCGACATGGGGGCAAGATCGCCGCAGGCGCCCACCGATCCCTTTTGACACACCACCGGTGTCACACCTTTGTTGAGCAAATCCACCAGCGTGAGGGTGATCTCCGGACGGCAACCCGAGTTGCCGTGCGCATGCACATTGATGCGCGCCGCCATCGCGCCACGCACATATTCGATCGGGGCCGGGTCGCCTATGCCCGCCGAGTGATTGTAGATCAAATACTTCTGGAACTCCATCACCTGCTCGTCGTTGAGCACCACCTCGGAAAATTCCCCGATGCCCGTGTTCACCCCGTACATGATTTCATGCTGGGAAATTTTTTCCTCCAGCATGGCGCGGCACACCTTGATGCGCTCCAACGCATCGGGATGCAGGGACACAGTTTCACCATGCCGTGCGATGCGCACGAGGGTTTCCACGGTAAGATTCGATCCGTCAAGCACTATGGACATACAGACCTCCAACTACAGAAAACGAATATGAGCAGCAAGATAGCTGTTGCCGGAGGAAGGAGCAACGCGGGCGCAGCAGCATACCGGAATGCGAAGGAAAACCGTCGCACGCACGCGCTGGCAAATTCCCCGGGATGTGTATCTTGAGGGAAACGGATCACAACAATGGAGCGATGCATGCGCAAGGTCATTCTGTACATCGCGGCCAGTCTCGATGGATATATCGCGCGACAGGACGGGTCCATCGATTGGCTGCCCGATCCCACCGCGGACTTCGACTACGGCTACGACGAATTGCTCGGCCGCATCGATACGGTGCTGATGGGCCGTACCACCTACGAGCAGGTCCGGGGCTTCGGCGATTATCCCTACGCGGGTATGCAGGGGATTGTATTCTCACGCAAGCGCGCGGGAGAATTGGATGAATACGTCCGCTTTACTGACGAGGATCCCGCCGAGCTGATCGGCAAGCTTCGTCGCGAGGAGGGCAAGCATCTCTGGCTCGTGGGTGGCGGAGAACTCATCGCCAGTTTCCTCGATCATGATTTGGTGGACGAATTCCACCTGTTCACCGTGCCCGTGCTGCTGGGGAAAGGTATTGCCTTGTTCGATGGTCCCTATCCCGAAATGGCGTTGCGCCTGGAGGATGTCACTTCATGGCCCACGGGACTGGTGCGGACGATTTGCGGCCGGACGCGGTGAACCCTCACGCGAAGGCGCGAAGGGGAATTCGCTCACGCGAAGGCGCGAAGGCGCGAAGGATGGGTTGGGGGTGCGTTCGACCGGGATTTTCTTGATCGCGATGAATGCTGTTATGACAAGGTGTTCGTCTTGTGATCGCCTACGAGAACTTGGCCCGTGGCAGCGAGTGTGGTATCGGTGGATGCATGTCGACGCTTCCACTGGCGAAGGCGCG
>JAMIQH010000118.1:0-2049 GCA_035914695.1 Bacteroidota bacterium
CGGCGCCCTGCACGAAGAAGGAGCAGAGAATGGTGACGGCTACCGCGAGCCAGATCGGCCAGGCGCCGGTGATGAATGCCATGGCGCCGAATCCCCCGGCAATGCCCAGCATGTACGCGCTCATCACCATTTTGCGATTGCTGAGCTTGTCGGAAATAAGACCACCGAGCGGACGCGCCACGAGATTGACGAAGGCGAAGCTGGAGGCGATAAGACCCGCGCTTTCCGGATTCAGACGGAAGGTGCTTTCAAAGAATCCCGGGAGCATCGACACCACGGCCAACTCCGCGCCGAAATTCGCCACATACGTCATGTTCAACGCCGCCACACTGCTGAAGGGATAACGGTCGGACTCCGGTACTCCGCGTCGCAATGCTGGGAGATTCACCTGCAAGGTCTTGACGACATGAGCCACGTACACCACAGCGAGCACGGCGAATAGCGCGTACATGTACATCGACGGCAGAATGGTGGCGCCACCGTCGTTGCCCGGCACATCGATGACGTGAATGCGCCAAGCGAGCAAGCCCAGGGCGCCCACGAGCGGGAACGACCAGAGCAAGTACTGTGCGAGGTCGCCGTAGGAACTCACCTCCATGGGCTGCATCTTCTTCGCTCCGACAAATGCCACCCCGCGCGGCGTGTCCCGCACCAGAAAGTAGTACGCCACGCCGTACACCAAACCCACCACGCCGTTGATGAACAGCGCCCAGCGCCATCCTCCCTCACTCATGCCCAACCATTGCTGCATCACGGTCAACGCGATCCACGGCAGGGTGATGGCCGCCCAGGCGGATCCGAAATTTCCCCACCCCGCGTAAAGGCCCTCCGCGCGTCCGATCATATTGGGAGGAAACCACTGCGACACCATGCGAATGCCGATGACAAAACTCGCTCCCACCGAACCCAACACCAGTCGCGCGACGAGCAGCTGCATGAAACTCGTGCCGAAGGCAAAGAGAAAGGTTGGAACCGACATCAGGATGAGCAAGCCCGAAAACACCACGCGCGGCCCGAAACGATCAATCAATGCGCCCACGAGTATGCGCGCGGGTATGGTCAACGCCACATTGCAGATCGCGAGAATTTTCAAATGCTCCGGCGTGAGCCAACCAAGATCGCGCAACATTGTGGTGGCCAGCGGCGCCATGTTGAACCAGATGTAGAACGCGATGAAAAATGCGATCCAGGTGTAGTGCAGGACGCGGATACGCTCCTGCGCGAAATCCAACAGTTCGGGCTTGCGCATGCTACGACCCGCTCCTCGTCAGTCGTCGGATGCCGTACCAGCGCACCACCTGCGGCCTGCGCCACAAGTAATGATTTGGCACCACCAGCACATGGACAAGGCGTGAGAACGGGAACAACGCCACAATGAGCCACGCGCCCACAATATGCGTTTTCACCATCCACGGCATTGCCGTCACATACTCGATGCTCGGCGTCAATGTGAACAACGACCAGAGATACGGTACGGCCGTGGAGGCGAACCACGAAGAACCCCACCCATGAAACAACGCCGTGATCAAGCCGCTGATCGTCTGCAACAACAGCACGGTGAGTATCGCCTGATCCATGGTGCTCGTGACAATGCGCAGCTTGGGATCGCGCGCACGCCGCACGACGATGCCGATCAGTCCAACCAGCGTCAGCAATCCA
Organism: Bacteroidota bacterium; assembly: GCA_035914695.1. Classification (GTDB taxonomy): domain Bacteria; phylum Bacteroidota; class Ignavibacteria; order SZUA-365; family SZUA-365; genus JAOSJT01. Next base: position 1,660 of record JAMIQH010000118.1, read on the forward strand.
AACACCAACGCGCTGACCTCGAGTATGTAAAGCCGCAGGGGTTGGCTGTTCCATGCCAGCACGCTGCGCGGGACGAGCAATCCCACAAGATGTCCGAGCAGTATCGTGATGATGCCATAGTGAAACGGCACCAACGCCCAGAAGTGATGCCGATTCTCGAGGAATTGCGACGACAGACTCGAGTATGTGAACATTCGTCCGCGGTAGCGCTGTACGCCCACCACCACGAAAAGCACCATGGCGACGTAAGGAAAGACAATGAGCAGCAAGGTGTCGAACGAGGCGAGCAGCGTGTCAAGCATGGCGGTGTTCTCCTTCGTGCGAATCGGTAACATCCTCGATAAACAGGTACACGGCTTCCAGACAATGCACGTAGGGATGATGCTCGCT
>JAMIQH010000119.1:0-6862 GCA_035914695.1 Bacteroidota bacterium
CTTGTCGAATACTCGACACGATCCGTACGAGTGGTCTCTGTGACGCCGCCCTTCTCACGCTGATCGACCGTTATCCTGCGCTCTACTGCACGGTGTTGCCCGATACCCAGGGCACGCACGTGCCGAAGACCTCGCGTCTCTCGTCATTGCTGGATGCCATTCTCCCGCACGACATCGCCATTGAACAAAACTATCCGAATCCGTTCAGCGATGTCACATCGTTCACCTTCCGTCTCGGCAAGGAAATGAACGTACGCCTCGCCGTTTACGACGCCATGGGACGAGAGCGCGCGGTGCTCGTCAACGGCCCCCATCAGCGCGGCGTGCATTCCGTGCCGTTCCGCAGCGGTACGCTGCCCAGCGGGTTGTATTTCTATCGCATCGACAGCGACGCCGGCACCATACAACGCAAGATGATACTCGCGCGCTGAACACCCGGATACACTTCCCCCCGCCTCGGTCAAGACCGGGGCGGGGGGAATATTCATTCGGATTTACATGCTCAATAAATCTGGCGAAACTTGGACCACTCCGCTTTTCGCACCTGAACCGTACCCAGTCCTACTCCCCCACATCCCTTGATCGCCGCAAGCGGGGAATGAACATGGGAACACGTTGCTGATAGGCGCGATAGCGGTCGCCGAACGCGGCCAGGAGTTTGCGCTCCTCCAGCACGGCGCCGATCAGCAAGTACAGAATCCCGCAACCCTGCATCACAGCGGTGGCGGAATCCCCGCTTCCCCAGCACAGCAGAAACAACACCCCGGCACTGTAGTACGGATGCCGCACGCGCCCGAGTATGCCTGTCGCGCGGAAATCCCCCACGCCCAGCGCGGGCTCCAGTCGGCGCTCGCGGATCTGCCGCAGGCCAAAAAACACCGCGTTGTCGTACACGCGCGCGGCGGCGAGCATCATACCCAACGCCACCACGACCCCCGTCCATCGCAGCGCTTCCCACGGCCATGCCCATTGCCACAGCGGCACCGTCTCGATGCCGCGCTGATACCACAGCAGCGGCGCCAGCGACAGCACGCTGAACAGCACGTACATCAGCCGATGCCACGATGCGGCACGCGCCGGCCAACACGTCATCCAACGCATGAAGCTTCGCGAAATCAACGCGCTGTGCAGCACACACCACAACGTCCAGCCCGCCGCGAGATACAGATGCTGGCCCGGCATTTCGCTCATGCGCGCGGCTCCGGAACGAACAGCGAGGCCTGCTCCATCACATACGCGTGCGCACCGTCCGGCAACGCGCCTGCTGTCATGGCTATCGCCGCAACGAGCGAGGCGGCGGGCTCCATGCGCATCGAGCGAACCAGCGCCTCGGGCAGCGACGAAACGAGTATGACGCGCATCGCCGCGCCCTTTTCCCGCACGGCCAGCGCGGTGTGCGCGTTCATCGCGTATTCGTGCAGCAACCGGCGGCGGAATTCTTCATCGTCCTCGACGGCGAACCAGCGGGCCAGGTCTGCATTGCCCAATCCTTCCCGGCATTCGGCCAGACAAATCAGCGTGCCGCCCGGCCGCGTGGCGTAATGCGCGTGATGCATCGATTTGTGCGCTTGAATGAAATTGATGTCCTTCGGAAAGCCCCCGGCCGAAGCGATGCACACGTCCGCGCGCCGCGCGATGGGCACGCTGTACATGGCATGCACACGCGAGGCGCCAACGCGATGCGCTTCCCGCAGGTCGCCGGCCACGGCGTCCGCGATCACTCCGCGCGCATCCAACAGCGCCGCGAAATACCACGATGGCGGGAAAAAGCGTACCGCATCCTGAATATCCTCCATCACCGGATTACCATCCACATTCCCGTCGCGGCAGGCGGGATGGAAGCGGCCCTCGTCGGTGATCGTGCGCCGGTGATTGCGCACCGCCGTTTCGTACGCGGCAACGCCCGGCACAAACAACTTGGCCCCGCCGCCGAAGCCCGCGAAATAGTGATGCACAATGGTGCCCGCGGCCACAACGAAATCCGACGCGGCCACAACACGGTTGAGCAGTACCGGCGTGCCGAAACGCGTCGTGCCGCGGTGCACACACGATGCGCTGTCGCACGCGTCGTGCTCGATCACGCGGTAGCGTTCGTACACCGCATCCCCCACAATCGCGCGCCGCTCGGCCTCGCTCTGCGAGGGATGCGTGCCGGTGGCGAATACAATGCGGATATCGTCGTCCGCTATACCGGCATGTTGCAGTTCATCGAGCAGATACGGGAGGAAGATCTCCGTGCGGCATTTGCGCGTCTTGTCCGACACCAGCACGCTTACCCGACGCGAGCCGCGCGCCGCTTCGTGCAACGGCCGAGCCGCAATGGGCGCGGAGAGCGCCGCCATAATACAGTCATGCTCGGTGCGCGTCCCCTGAGGGACGTCGGCACCGAGCATGTGGACCTTCCAAGTATCCGGGAGAAGCGCCTCCTGCGCGCCTGACCCGTAGCGGAGAGTTATACGGGGCGGACAGGAGGCGGACATGTCAATCGATTTTCAGCGTCGGACGAATGGTCAGCACGCCTTTCTTGAAACCGAGGATGCGGTCGTAATCCGCCACGTATAGCATATCGCCATGCATGATCACCGAACGCGGCGAGATGAAGCCACTGATGGTGATGGGATCGAAGCGCTCGATGAACTGTCCGTCCTTGTCGAAATGCAGCACCGCCACGGCGCCCGGATCGGCCACGTAAATGTCGCCCGATTTTTTATCGACGGTTACGCCCCAGGGCTTGATCAAATTGTCCTTGATCACCTTGTCCACGGAGAAATCCGATGCCAGCAACACTTGCACCTGCCCGTTGCCGAAGTCACCGACGTACAGTCGATCGCCGAAGACGGCGATGGATTTCGCAACGCGGAACAATCCGCCCGCTTTTTTCCCGGCGGGGGCAAGCGTCTTCTGATCGAAGACCACAATGCCGTTTTTGTCCAGCACGTACACCTTGCCGTTGGCCACGGTCACATCGCGCGGATCGTCGAGACCCTCGCTCACCACGCGCTCCACCTTGTCCTTGCTGTCGAACACGCGCAAGGAGCTATTGCCCGCATCGATCACATAGGTTTTACCCGCATCGTCCGTCGCCACGCCGCGCAACGCGGCGTTGGCATCCTCGACCTGGATTTCGCTCACATACGAGCCCTTGCCCGAGGAGGTGATACGCTGCACGATGTTCAGCCGTGGATTGACGATCAACAGTCCATCGCCCTTCGCCGTCATGTACGAAAGATCGTCGAGCTGCCGACGGTTGGATTTCACAAAATAGGCGGGCAAATCGTGTATGCCCTCGCCCGACACGGTGAAGGCGCCGAAACGCGTGCCGCTGCTCGAGGCATAGAGTCCGCAGAATCCACTATTGAAGCGCATGTCCTCCAGCGCGATGTTGCGCTCGTCCAGCACCACGGAGTACGTTTGCCGACCGGGATTGGAGTAAATGCGCAAGCGCACGGGCATCTTGAGTTCCGGCTGCGCGATGACGCGCGTCTCCACGTAGACGCCGTTGAAATCCATATAGCCGATCGATACGGCCCCTTCAATGCATTTGACGATATGCGAATTCGTCAACGCATTGGCATGCTCGGCGTTGAACACCACGCCGCCGCCCAGCGACTGCACGGTGACGTCGAGAAGGAACAGTTTCGAAGGCAGAATCAGCGTGGGATGCAGCATCGCCATGTGCTCGGCGCCGCCGCGCACGGTCACGGTGCCGGCCTCGGCGGTCCAGGTGCCGCTCAGCTGTTTCCATTCCGGCTTGAGTCCTTGCTGAAAATCGTCCTGAATCCAGCTGGTGAAATTCTCGCCGTCTTGCGCAATAGCGCTGGCCGCGAAAAACACGCCGATCAGTAGTGGAGTGATGAAGCGCATTGTCTCTCCTGCAATGAAATAGTGGCTTCGTAAAATAGTGCAATCCTTGCCAATTGCACAAAAAAATCAGGCTTCCGTAGCGGAATCCCGTAAGGCATCGTAAAGCGCGACGACGCTGCGCGCGTTCGTCTCGGCGTCGAATTGCCGCGCGGCCAGGGCCATGCCCGCCGCACCCATGGCCTGCCGGCGCTCCGCATTGTCGGCCAACGCGGCGATGGCCTCGGCCAGAGCCGCCACATCGCCCGCCGGCAACAGCACGCCCGTTTCGCCGTCCAGCACCAGTTCCTCGGGTCCGCCCAGACGCGAAGCGATCACCGGCCTGCCCATGGCGGAGGCCTCGATGACGGGTCGAGCGAAATGCGGTACGGTGGATGGAAAGCAAAGCATGTCTGATGCGGCCAACAGTTGTGGAATGTCGGAACGAACGCCCAGGAAGCGAATGTGTTGTCGATGCTCCGGGGCGATTCGGGAAAACACAATGTCGCGGTATACGCGCAGGCCGTTCATTCTGTTTCTGAAACCGTCGTCCGGTACCGCGCCGGCAATGAAAAACCTCAGATCGTCGCGCTCGCGCAGCAGCGCCGCCGCGGCGGCGACAAACTCCGCCGTGCCTTTCACCGGGTTGATGCCGCCCAGCATCAGCACGGCGCATTGTCCGGGCGCGAGTCCCAGTTCCTCGCGCGTTGTGCCCGCGTCGATCCGCGGATCGAACACCGCGCGATCCACAAAATTGTACACCACGTGAATGCGCTCGCTCGGAATGAGCTGTGCCGCATCGTAGCGGCAAATGGGGATCACCACGTCGGCCACGCGATCGATGATGCGGCGGATCAGCGCACGGCGCAGTCCGACATATCCCGCGTGCAGCGGCTCGCGCACATGCCACACCACGCGCAGCCCTTCGGCTTTCGCAGCCAGACCCACCGCGGTAAGCGTGGAGGTGTTGAGATGCACGATGTCGAAACGCCGGTGGCGGAAGAAGGAGCGCGCGCGTACGTATGTCCACGGAAATTGCAGCGCCCGAAGGAGGATTTTCGGCAGCTGCCACCACGGGTACCACAGCACATTCGTGTGGCTGAAATCATGCCAGCGCTCGTCCACCACCGTCTCCACGCCCTCGCGGCGAAACAGCTCCGCCGCTTCGCTCTCGTGCAGACACAGCACGGTGGGCGCGAAACGCTGGCGATCCAGCGCGCGGATCAGATAGAGCAGGCTCAGCGGAGCCCCGCCGATGCCCTTGCCGTGATGGACGTAGAGAATGCTCGTCACTGCCCTGCCGATGGATGGACGCGCGCACTATTCCGCGCGACGGAGAAATGAACACGGGGCCGCCGTGGCGGCCCCGTGGCCGAGAACTCGATTACACGTATTCGAAACGGGCGGTGAAATGCCGCAACATCGGCGCCTCGTAGGTGAGACGCAGACCGCGCAATTCATTGCGGCGCTCGAACACATGCGCCACCACCTCGATCACATAGTCGATATGGCTCTGCGTGTACACGCGGCGCGGAATGGCCAGACGCACCAGCTCCATGGGCGGTGCCACGAACACGCCGTTCTCCGTGCGGCCGAACATCACGCTGCCGATTTCCACGGCGCGAATGCCGCCGTCCTCGTACAGGCCGCAGGTCACGCTTTGCGCCGGGAATTGCTCGGGCGGGATGGCGGGACAGAAGCGCCGCGCGTCGAGATAAATCGCATGTCCGCCCGGCGGCAGCAGTATCGGCACACCCATGGCATCGAGCTTCTTGCCGAGATACTCCGTGCTCTTGATGCGGTACTGCAAGTAATCCTCGTCGAGAATTTCTTCCAGTCCCTGCGCGATGGCTTCGAGATCGCGGCCGGCCAGTCCGCCGTAGGTCGGGAAGCCCTCGGTCACAATGAGAAGGTTGCGGCACGGCACAGCCAGATCGTCGCTGTTGAGCGCGAGGAAGCCGCCGATATTCACCAGCGCGTCCTTTTTCGCCGACATGGTCACACCGTCGGCGTAGGAGAACATTTCCTGCGCGATTTCCAGCGGCGTTTTATCCTGATATCCCGGCTCGCGCATTTTGATGAACCACGCGTTCTCCGCGAAGCGGCAGGCGTCCATGAACAGCGGCAAGCCGTACTTGTCGCACATGGCCTTGGTCTCGCGGATATTCTCCATCGACACCGGTTGGCCGCCGCCGGAGTTGTTCGTCACGGTGATCATCACCAGCGGAATATTCTCGGCGCCGTACTGGCGAATGGTTTCCTCCAACTTCGCCACATCCATGTTGCCTTTGAAATCGGCGACAATTTCGGGATGCTTGCCGATTTCATTCAGGCAATCCACCGCCAGCGCGCCGCTGAACTCCACGTTCGCGCGCGTGGTGTCGAAATGCGTGTTGTTCGGGATCACTTTGCCCGCGCCACCGACGATGGAGAAGAGAATTTTCTCCGCCGCGCGGCCCTGATGCGTCGGAATGATGTGCTTCATTCCGGTGATCTTGCGCACCATGGCTTCCATGCGGAAAAAGCTGCGCGAGCCGGCATAGGACTCGTCGCCATCGAGCATGCCCGCCCACTGCTTCGAACTCATGGCCGACGTGCCACTGTCGGTCAGCAGATCGATCAGCACGTTCTCTGCGTCGATGAGAAAGGTGTTGTATCCCGCGTCCTTGAGTATAGCGCAACGCTCGTCGTAGGAGGTGAATTTGATGGGCTCGACGGTCTTGATCTTGAAGGGCTCGATGACCGTGGTGATGTAGCTGTCTCTGATCATGGGAAATGAAACCACTGGTTGGTGAGAGGGAGAAAGGCGGTGCTTCGGTCGCTACCGAAATGCGCATCCCTGAAAATTACCCCTCTTTGCCCTGAAATTCAAATCATTGTGGGAAGAGAGTAATGAGGCGGTGAGAGTAAGGAGGAATTGTGGAACACGGAGCGCTTCGCGGGAACACGGAGGACACTGAGCGCTTCGCGAACACCGAGGACCCGGAGGAATCGCGGCTAGGCGTCTCCGCGCCCTTGCGTC
>JAMIQH010000120.1:0-16152 GCA_035914695.1 Bacteroidota bacterium
GACGGCTAGCAGCCGAACCCGCAACAGGATTTTCCATTCGTTCAGAATACTCTGTATCAGGGCCGTGGGTGTTAATCCTGAATGTAGTTCAGGTAGATGTTCTCGAGTTCGTTTACCGTGACGTCCGAGTTCCGCTTTTCCTCGATCAACACTCCGTGTTTGAGTATGCCGATGCGGTTGCAGGTTTCGCGCACGCGGAAAATGTCGTGCGAGGCCATCAAAATCGCCGCTCCCTCGGCGGCGAGTTTCCTCAGCAGCACGGAGAGTTCATTGCTTGCCAGGGGATCCAGTCCGCTCGCCGGTTCATCCAGTAAATACACCTTGGCTTTTTTCGCGTACGCGATGGCGATGCCGGTTTTCTGCCGCATTCCTTTGGAATAGGTCTCTAGCGTTTTGTTGTGCGCTTCCGCCTGCAGACCGCAGTCGGTAAGAAAGGCCGCAAGCTCGCTGGCGCCGTACTTCCTGCCAGCCAGCTTGCAGAAGTAGTTCAGGTTTTCCAAACCCGTGAGATAGGGATACAGATTCACATTTTCCGGAATGAAACCGATCTGCTTTCTTGCTCCGTTGGCGTCTAAACTTGTGTCGATGCCGTTCACGAAGGTTCTGCCTGCATCGGGTTTCAGGAAGCCGAGCAACATGTTCAGTGTAGTGGATTTCCCTGCGCCGTTCGCACCGAGCAACCCGTATATTTCGCCTTCAGCGACCTCAAGCGAAAGCTGATTGACCGCTTGCACGTCCTTGAAGGTCTTGCTCGCGTTTTGTATCGCTATCATGGTGTCTCGTCCTCTTGATGCTCGCGTGATGCCATATTCAGAACAACAGTAATCCTGAGGCATGGCGAATGGACATGTTCTCCGGCGTCAGGCATCATCGGCTGCATTCCTCCCGACAGCGCCTGCCAGTGCGGATGTTGATGATGTGTCCCGTTACCAGCAGGAGTCCGGCAATGATGCCGACCGAAATCGGAGCAATGTGCGCTTCGTTCGCATCTTCAACGATGGTCCGCTCGTGGTCGCTCCGATGGTCAACCATGGCGTTGGAACCTCCCTCTGTCGCGCCATGAACGTCCCGATCCGCATGTACCGTTGTTTCATGGTGATGACCGTGCGCGTGCCCGTAGAGCATCTCAAGGCCACGCGCGGTGAGGAGGCCTGCGATACCAAGAACGAGGAACGTGGCGACGAGACGCGACCGGTGACGTCGCCAGCTTTGCAGCAGTGCAAAGCCGGCGAATACCACTGCAATAAGTGTGAAGGCGTACTCGAATTCGTGGCCCAGGACAAAGCCCAGCCCCAAAGCACCGAATGCCACCGGCAGCAACGCGGCGATGGAACAGTGCACGGCACAGACGGAGCTGGCAATCACACCAACGCGGTCGACCGCCTCGCCGGCACGCGCAGGGGTTCCGGGGGTTGTATCGATCTGCGTATTGACGGGGTTACTCATGCGGACTCCTCGGCCATGCGCAGTTCCGGAAAGGGGTTGGGCAGCGATGCCCAGGCGGTGCTGTCGGCGGCGGCAAGGCTCTCGTCGAGCAGGCAGGCATCAAGGCGCGCCCGGATGAATGACTCGTCCATCTGCTGTCCGATGAATACGATTTGCTGAACGCGGTCGCCGAAGCGCGGATGCCAGCCGGGCTTCTCGTCCGGGCGCTCGCCGTCCGGGTGTCCCCAGTTCTCGCGAGGCACCGCCGCCCACCACATCCCGGCGGGGTTTAAACTGCTGACGCCGCCGGCCTGGGACCATTCGTAGGCGACCCGATGGTCCGCGGCGACCCAGAAGAATCCCTTGGAGCGAAGCACGCTCGGCCAGACCCGTTCGTCCTCGAAGAATTCCGACAGTTTCACGGCGTCGAACGGTTGGGGGGTATGATAGGTGAAGCTCGTTATCCCGTATTCCTCCGTCTCGGGTGTGTGCTCGCCCTGCAGCTCCCGAATCCAGCCAGCCGAGCTTGCGGCCTTGTCGTAGTCGAACAGGCCGGTGTCCAGCACACTTTCGAGCGGTACGCGCCCGTGTGTCGCCCGGAGAATCCTCGCGCCGGGGTTGAGCGCATGGACGATGGCCTCGAGTTCGTCGGCCTCTTCCTCACCGACCAGATCGAGCTTATTGAGCACGATGACGTCGGCAAACTCGATCTGATCGATGAGCAGATCGGTCACAGTTCGTTCATCATCGTCGCCCAGTGATTCACCGCGGTCTTTGAGTTCGTCCGCGGTGACGTAGTCCCGCAGGAAGCTCGATGCGTCCACCACCGTGACCATTGTGTCGAGACGCGAGACCTGGCCCAGGCTCACGCCGTTCCCGTCTTCGAAGGTAAAGGTTTGCGCGACCGGAATGGGCTCGGATATCCCCGTGGACTCGATGAGCAGGTAGTCGAAGCGTCCCTCCTGGGCCAGTCGGGATACTTCCGCGAGCAGGTCGTCCCGCAACGTGCAGCAGATGCAGCCGTTGGACATTTCGATCAGCTTCTCCTCGGTACGGGAAAGCTCGGCACCACCGCGCTCGACCAACGCCGCGTCAATGTTGACATCGCTCATGTCGTTGACGATGACCGCGACCCGGAGGCCCGCCCGGTTGTTGAGCACGTGATTGAGCAGCGTGGTTTTACCCGACCCGAGAAAGCCCGACAGAACGGTGACCGGGAGACGCGAGTGCTTGGATATGGTTTGCTTGTTCAGGGTCATGTACATCCTTACGCTGATTCAGGAAAAAGGGAAAAACACATACCGTGTCATGTGTCTTTCCCTCTGTTGCAAGAACATTGCTTCTGCAAGTCGACTGCACTAAATTAATGCAAACGGCTTGCAAAAGCAAGTATTTTTTTGTACAATTTTTACATTGACTTTCACAACAGCTGAAATCCGCCATGAGTTTCGTCAAGAATGACGCACGAGCGTTGCTTCAGAAGAGCGCACTACGGGCCACGGCCCCGCGTCTCGCCGTGCTCCGCGTGCTTGCGGAGGCCAGCAGTCCTCTATCCTACACAGAGGTGCTCGAACGCCTGGGCGAGATGGACTGTGACCCGGCGACAATCTACCGGAATCTCGTGAAGCTGCGGGACGCCGGTCTGGCGCCCGTGGTCAGCCGCGCCGAGGGCATCGACCGCTATACGCTTGCCCGGACGCAAGAGGACGGTCACCGTCATCCACATTTCGTCTGCAAAGACTGCGGTCGTGTCGTGTGCCTGCCAGTGGAGTTGACCGCGTCGCTGCCGATGGACGGCCCCTGGGCCGCTTCCATCCGAGGCGCAATGATCGAGCTTCGGGGAGATTGCCCCGACTGTCTCGGCAACGACGATGGGGCCACCATGAAAACGGTTTCCTCCATATGAAACCCACCGCGTTCTTCCTGCTCCTGTTCATGGCCGCATCGCTTTAATGACAGACAACCTTTCTGAACAGGCCCTCCAAAACCCAGAGTGCAATCGTGCTGGAAACAGGAATCCTCCAACTGGGAAGTGCCTATGATTTCGAGATATCGGGTGGACCCGATGAACGGGAAACGGAAGCTCTGTGCCCGGGATTGATGCTGAGGTACGGGTTGGGATACGGTGTCGAATTGAGACTGGCCAATCACTATGCGACACGGCGCGACGACCAGGGTTCGATCGCCGGATTCGGGGACCTGGAACTCGGAACGGAAATCCAGCTATTTAAGAGAAGCGACAGGAAAACCGAAGTCGCTCTGATGAGCCAGGTGTTTCTCCCGACGGGGAGCGCCGGAATCTCGAACGAACGCGTCGGAAACGAAACACTCGTTCTTGTCTGGCATGAGATCACCGAGGAACTTGGAATCGAGTATAATCTCGGATACTGCCATTTCGAAGACGATGCCGAGAAGGGCGATATCGTCTATTCCTTCGTGGCGGAATATGAAATCAGCGACGCGTCGGGAGTCTTCATCGAAACCTATGGCGACCTCGTCGAACTGCACGAGCTGGAAGCAAGCATTGACATGGGATTCGCCTTTCAGTTCACCGACAATCTCGAACTCGATCTGGCCGCCGGCACCGGCGTGAATCATGAAATGATATTTGTATCGATAGGCCTGAGCTGGCGACTAGGGGGAAAAGAGGATTGAACCGCGTCATCTTTCTGTTGTTTTCGAATCTGATCGCATCCAACACCCCCGCGCCGTTGTCCGCGTAGAGCATTTTCGCTTCTCTGCCCTTGTCCTTCGTCGCTTTCCAGCACGCATTCCAGCCGCCGGAGCACCGTGAGTGGCAGTATGACGTCTTTGTACTGATTCGGGCGCTACGGCCCGCGGCGCAGGTCGGCAACCGACCAGATAAAGCTGACTTTTTCGGATAAGTTGGTCATAACGGGCTGTGTTTGATATTACTTGTTTCAGGCGATGTGGATTGCGGGACTGGCAGCAACGATCACCATCGAGCGACCTAAGCTCGGTAAATGTGCGCATAGCGCGTGCGCAGGTATTGACTGCGGCGATTTCTCAAGTTCTCCATCTTACGTGATTCAGTGCAGCACTTCGACAACATCCTTCGCGTAGCGATTTCGATGATATTCGCCTAGCAATGAATTTTCAGTGCTGCGCTTGCTGAAGGAGGAAGGGCAGAACCGCAACGGTAAGGCGGCGAACTTCGCCACTGTTATGGACGAGTTGCGTGTTGTTCCAGCATTCGTCATTGCCCTCGACGCAGTCACGAGCCAGCCGCTTCCCGATTGTCTCCTTGTCACAGCGCAGTTCGCGCGAGAGATCTTCCACTTCATCGCGTGATCCAAGAATGAACACACGGTCCCGCACCGCGGCATCGACGTCGTTCATCAATCTTGGGATCCGTTCTACATCTCCATCGCAATCGATGAGAATTAGCACATGGCGATGTTCAAAAGTATTCATTGTTGGCTGGTAATTCGAGACAAACTGCTGGAAGGTCTTCCTCCAACCACCGGCAGGTCGTAACACCTTCACCTGGTATTCCAAAACCTGCACGTCCAGAAGGAAACCGAGCATGACTTCGCGAACAGCATCGTCCTCTGCAAGCACGATGAGGTGAGGAGTGTTATTATTGATCGACACCGTGCGCGTCCCCCGTGATGATGGCATTGATCAAATCTCCGCCGATGCGCAGAGTGTTTACAGGATCGCATTGAGTGGGTTCGAGATGACTGCGTCTATCAAGGAGCAACATCGCATCCCTCGGAAACATACCAATAGTCTCCGGGTGATGCGAGGTGACAATGAGTTGCCCACCTTTATCGAAGGTCTTGCGCAACGCGAGCATAAGTTGGGCAATATCTGATAGGGACAAATAGTTGTCCGGTTCATCCCAAAAACAGAATAAAGGACCGTATGCCGCGTCGGCCGCCGCAATAAGGGCGAGGAGGAAGCGGCAGCGCTCTCCGTCGGAAAGTCGCTGGAACTGAACCGTCAACGTCTTCCCGGAATCGTTGAAGCGCATAGACAGTCGCTTCGCTTCGACGCCCACCGCTTCGTTGATCACATCGAGAAAATCCGGAAACAGATTGCGAAGCGAATCGCTGAGAACCCCATACATGGCAGGCCTCGGACCTACTACGCCGTTGAACCAGTCGGCGATATTCGCCCCATCACTCATCGGCTGCAGGGACTCGCCGGTACTGAATCCTGTCATCGTTTGGGGTATCGGGGCGAGAACAATCATCCGTGAAAGCCAGGTCCGGAGTATCGCCACCGGATCCTGTTCCGACGCGACGTGAATGATCGGGAGCGCCACGAGATGCCAGTCGATGGAAAAACGCGAGGACGAATCAGGATCCCTTTTCAATCCACCCGCAAGCGAGACGGAGGCATGCGTGCGGTGGAATACGATGCGGTCATCCACGGCCAATCTTTCCTCCAGTACACGATACTCCTGAAACCGCTCTGGCAATTCGAAGGCGATCTCGTACGAGTACAACGAAGCATACAATTCCACATCGAGCCGGAAACGCATCGGTAATTCCGTCCGGCCCCACGCCGAATCCAACTCCGAGACCAGATCCTTCACCCGATTTACATTCTGCGCGATGGATTGAAATAACAGCAGGATATCGCGAATCGAGGACTTCCCCACTCCGTTTTTCCCTATCAGGAGCGTTGAGCTTCGATCTCCAATATCCAATGTGAAGTTTTCCAGACAACGATAGTTGTGCGCGTAGATTTTCTTGAGCATGGCGGGTATCCGGATGAAAACACAAATGGAAATAAAAAAAATACATCATTCGGCCAGCACCTGCAACGCTTAGGGCCCGACGACTCCTGAGTGTGTTGCATTCATAGTTGGCGAACATTGTTTCGTTGATCAGCTTCGCTCAGTCGTCCACGCTGCTCGAAATCGTTGAGCACCGTCGGCTGTCTCGTCCCCGTTGTGACGGTTTACAACATCGCTGCCGAATCAGTACGAACATAATAAAGGAACCGAAGCTGCGTGCGCGCATTCTCCTGCACAAACAGGCTCCGGTACCAGTCGTTCCTACGATGACAACGCTCCCCCCTGCCCACCCCCCCCATTGAACCATGCCCCCGCGGCCGGTGTTGTCATCTGGGCGCGCGGGATGCGGGGCGCAAGCAAGCTTCAACAATTTCGGCGGACGGATGAAAGCGGAAGAATTTACCATCGAGGAAGCGCAGCGGAGCGGCATGTCCGCTTTGGAGGCGGAGCGTGCTTCGCTGCGCACAAGCGCGGGGCAGTTCATCAATCCCTCCGGCGCGCGCGTGGAAATGCGGCCGGGGCAGGGTTTGCAGGCGTTGCGCGCCATGCTGCGCTCGGAAGGGCGGCGACCGGCGCGGGCGTTGCCCAATCTCTTCAGCGGGGCGGCGGATACTGCGGCGGACCTGGCGGTGACCTGGTTCGGGCACTCGGCCGTGCTGCTGGAAATCGATGGCCTGCGCCTCCTGCTGGATCCCATGCTGGGGCCGTCCACCTCGCCGCTGCCGCTGCCCTTCGGCAGGCGCTTCGCGCTGCAACGACCGCTGGACATCGACGCCCTGCCCGCGGTGGACGCGGTGCTGCTGTCGCACGACCACTACGACCATCTGGACAAGGGCAGCATTCTGCGGCTGGCTCCGCGCGTCGGGCATTTTTACACGCCGCTGGGCGTGGGCGCGCATTTGCGGCGCTGGGGCATCGCGGCGTCGCGCATCAGCGAACTGGATTGGTGGGACGAGCGCACGCTCGCGGGTCTGCGCATCGTGGCCACGCCCGCGCAGCATTTTTCGGGACGCGGCCTGCGCGACCGCAATCGCACGCTGTGGGCGTCGTGGACCCTACTCGCGTCGTCGGCGCGCGTGTACTTCAGCGGCGACAGCGGCTACGGTCCGCATTTCGAGGCCATCGGCCGGCGCTTCGGTCCCTTCGATCTCACGATGATGGAATGCGGGCAGTACAACGAGCTGTGGCGCGCCATTCATTCCATGCCTGAGGACAGCGTGCGCGCGCATCGCGATCTCCGCGGCGAAGTGCTGCTGCCCATTCACTGGGGGGCGTTCACGCTGGCGCCGCATGCCTGGACCGAGCCCATCGAGCGCCTTCGTCATGCCGCCGAGGCGGAGGGTGTGCGTCTGGCCCTGCCCCGCATCGGCGAACGCTTCCTTCCCCACGCCGACCTCCCGTGTTGGGATAATTTGGAAGGGTAGCACCGTCGCATGCCCCGACGCACGCGCGCACCGGCACAGGTGGCACGGCGTCAGGAGCGCATCATTCGTTATTTCGGTATTGACACGCTGTATTACAGTTGTTATAATTGGGAAAAAGGAACGGCGCCATGCATAAGACCTCGGTACGACGTGTCGGCAACAGTCTCGGCATCACTCTTCCCAAAGCCATCGTGGAGCAGTACCATTTGAACGAAGGAGACGAAATCCATTTCGTCGAGACGGAGGATGGCTTGCTGCTCACGCCTTTCGACCCGGCCTTCGCGGATTGGGCTTTGGCCTACGAGAAAACAAACAAGCGCTACCGCAACACGCTTCGCGCGCTGGCCAAGTGAGCGGCGTCCGATTCATCCCCGAGGAGTTGGTCCCGATCATCCACGCGGATCTGCTCAAGCGCTACGGTGGCAGTCCAGGTATCAGGGACCGCGGATTGCTGTCTTCCGCCCTGGCGCAGGCGGCAATGACAGCGGGGCGCCGCTACCTTCATCGAACACTGTTCGACAAAGCCGCCGCCTACGGTTTCCACATCCGCATGAATCACCCCTTTGTGGATGGCAACAAGCGTGTCGCCTTCACGCTCATGGATATGTTCCTCAACATCAACGGATGGGAAGTCGTGGCCAGCGAAGAGGAGGCCTACGAGATCATGATGCGGCTCGCTTCGGGGAAGCTCTCCAAAGACGAACTTGCCGTGTGGCTGGAGACGCATGCTCAAGCACCGAGTTCAGTGGGAGAATAATCGGGAATGCGCGCAGGGAGAATTTCCATGGCAGTTCCCCACCGCGCCCGTGCCGGCACTACATCACGCGCTCTCCACTTTCCCGCATCCCTCCCAACACTCGCAGACGCCTCACGCTCCTCCCACACCGCGGCAAGGCGGTTTATCGCACAACGCGCAGCAGGCGTTGCGTCCGGCCACCATCGGCATCCATGCGCAGCAGGTAACTTCCGGTGGGCAAGGCGGTCGCGTCGATGGTGGCGGTGAAGCGTCCGGGCGCGTGTGCCGCGTCCACGACGGTCGCACGTTGCCGTCCGAGCACATCGTACACGGCGATGCGTACCATGCCGGCGCGCTCGATCGCATACTCTACCGTGGCGACGCTCCGCAGCGGATCGGGATGCACGCTGCCGAGGAAGGGCGCGGCAGGGTGCGCGACGGCATCCGAAGAAAGCACCACAGAAAAGTTTGTGCGCCACATCTGCTTGTTATCCACCAGTAACCACAGATAATCCCGGGGAGCCGCGCGCAACGCCGTAATGCGCTGATCCGCGAGGTTGGGGCTCATCGGCCTCCACGTCGCTCCGCGATTCACGGTGGCGAATACGCCCACACCGTACATGGCGGCGAAGATCGCATCGCCGCGTGCCTGCACATCGGTCACCCTGGCGCTGGCATGTTCGTTGCCCGGCTGTTGCCATGTGTGTCCGTTGTCGATCGAATAACAGACGCCTCCGCCCAGAGTCGCGGCGTACAAGTCGCCGTTTTTCCACTGGCAGAGCGCCGAAACGGAGGCATGCGTGAGGCCCGTCCCGGAGTACTGCCAGCTGCCGCCGGCGTCGTCGCTGCGATACAGACCTTCGCCGTCACTGCCCGCGAACACGCGGTCACCGGCAACGGCGAGAAAGCAGCGCACAGGCGAGCCGTTGGGAAAGGTGAACATCCGCGTCCAACTCCGGCCTGCATCGATGCTGCGGTACACCGCGCCCTGCCCGGTGCCGACGAACACCGTGGTCGGCGAGACGGCGTAACTCGAGGAAATGTCGAGACCGAGCAGACTCGCACTCCAGTAGTCCCAGTCATCGTCCAGCGAATCGTAACGGTACACGGCGCCACGCGCATCGAAGGCAAGCACGTCCTGGTCGAACAAGGAAATAATGCCTTTCGGTCGCTGCCCTTCCATTCCCTTCATGTAGCGATGCCAGGCCATGACATGAGACGTCGAGGCATTGTCGGAGCGGTGCACGTACTCAGTTCCAAGGAGAAACACGTTTCCTCGATGAAAAACGATATCGATCACCGGGCCGAAATCCAGACCCCCGCGCACGAGACGGCAGCTCCGCAGCGAGTCTGTCGAAACGTACACGCTGTCTCCTCCTCTGAGGAACACGTACTTCCCGTCGCCAGCATGGTGCGTTTCCCTCACCCTGTTCCATGGCAACGCGATGGTTCCGGTGGGTTGCCAACTCTCGCCTTCGTCGGCGCTGGTAAAAAAACCCGCAATGGTCAGCACGAGCAATGTTCCATCGTGTCCGCGGAGAATGCGCAGCGCCCGGCTGCTCGGTTCGCCGTCGAGTCCGAGGCCATTCGAGATTTGTCGCCATTGCGTCTCACCCTTGCGTCGACGGTACACACCATTGAGCGACGCTGCCAGCCATATCGTTTTACCATCGGTGTAACCGTCCTGAAAACACACGCCGAAGGCACCGACGTCATCCCGTTCCCACGAATACCCGTTATCCGAACTGCGGTACGTGGCCCCGTCCTTGGTGTAGATGATGACATGCTCGGGATCGCGTGCGACGAGTCCCATATTCCGATAACTGACATCGAATTCCAATCCGTTTCCAACATGTTCCACCACACCCCAGCCATGACGAAAGCGCATCAGGCGGTCGGGATGGCCAGAGAGGAAGAACGTTCTCTTTCCACCATCGAACAGCCGCCACGCGAAATTGCCAATACGCGTGCCCTGCGGTTGCCAGCGATCCCCGCCATCCGAGGTGTGAAACACCGCGATTCCACCCTCGGCCAGCACCATGCCTCCAGGATACGCGGTGTCGGCGAGCATGGCGCTGACGGAATTTCCCGGCAGACGGCGTTCCTCCCACGCGCTCCAATCCTCGTTCAAGCGAAACAGGTTGTACACCGTGGATAAATACACGCGTCCATCGCGTGTTGTGACAAGGTGGTTGAGCACTCCGTAAGGCGAATACTCGTTCACTCGTTCCCAGGACGGTTGCGCCGTGAGTGGACCCGGAAGGAGCACGCAGATCGCGGCCACAAGGAGGACAATCGTATTAAAAAAGTATGCGCCCTCGCCGTTCTCGCGCATGCACAGTGACCTGCACTCGGTCGCTATTGTTTGTGAACGGCGCAATTGGATGGAACAAGTCGTCACGGTGGTTCCTGCTCATGTGGATGGACCGAATACACCATGCGCATGACACGGGAAGCAGCCGATCGTTCCCATTTCACTCAAGGTTCGCTGTATCGCCACTCAGCCGATCAATATCGAAACACCCAGCAGCGGCAGGGCCAGCGGTATGCGCGTGCCGGAAATGGTGACGTCGGCGTTGGGCACAACGATGAGGCCGAGGTCGAAGGAGGCGCGTCCGGTGACGTAGCGCAGTCCCAGTGTGTGCAAGGTGCCGCCGCCGAGCAGGTCCATGAGATGCTCGGTGAGGAATTTCCACGAAGCGGAAATCCAGCTCTCGTAGCCCATGCCCACGCCCACCACCAGGCCGCCATCGAAACCGAGACTGTAGCCCTCGACCATGTTGGCCAGCCCCAGGCCGAGGGTGAATTTCGACTCCTCGCTGCCCATGCTCGTCACGGCGAAGGCCCCGGGGATGACGGCGCGGTCCCAGTCGTAACGATTCCCGAGCCGGTACTGCTGTCCCCAGAACAACAGCGCTCCACCCACCGCCAAGCTCGCATTGTGTTGGTCGAAAAGCGTGTGCTTCACCATGGCATAGGAGTAGTACTGCTCGCCGGTGATTTCGTCGGTGCTGAAAATGTATATCCCGCCCGCCGAGAGCTGTAGGTTGTCCAGCACGCCCACCGCCACGTACGGAATGTACGGCGTGGCCAGGCCCACCACGGTGCCGCCGCCCGGCAGCGAACGTCCCGTGGGCGCCATGATCAGCGAGGTGGCGGCAATGTCCCTGCGCGCATCACCGCGCTCGGATAGTGTGTCCTCCGGATGGATGCCACGTGCGACCGCGTGCGCAGAGGGCCATCCCTGCTCTGTCGACAGGCGATACTGCGCTCCGGCAGTGCTTGCAAGGAGCAAGGCAAGCAGCAGTGCCGCGGGAAGGAGGCCGCGCCGACACAGCGGGCCGCAACGATGCTTCGGGAGTACCATGGACATCCAACACCTCCGCCGTATGGAAAACGTACAGGCAAGATACGGTGCCGCGGCGGGATGATCATTACGACAACGCATATCCACTTTCCCAAGAACTGCGGCGACTGCGCGGCCGAGGCGGAAGAGGTTGCCGCAACGCTGATGGATGCGCCCCGTGGCGCGCTGTGCATCCCGGCGCGCTCGCGCTCCGCGCTTTGGCACTGCATCGCGTGATGCTTCTTTCGTATATTATTGTTCGTGTCCATACACCAAGCAGGACGGCGGGATACCCGTGGAGGATCAGCGACCCGATATTTCCATCATCATCGTCAGTTACAACGTGCGCGACTTGCTCGAGAGCTGCCTGCACTCGGTGTACTCGTCGCTCGCGGGCATCTCGCATGAGATTTTCGTGGTGGACAACAACTCCGACGACGGGACGGTGGAAATGCTGCGGCAGCGCTTTCCGCAGGTGCTGCTGACGGCGAACAAGGACAATGTGGGCTTCGCCAAGGCCAACAATGTGGCGCTGGCGCGCGCGTGCGGCCGTTTTTTGCTGCTGCTGAATCCCGACACGTTGTTGCAGGAGGACACGCTGCGCGTGATGCTCGCATTTTTCGCCGAAAACGACGATGTGGGCATGGCGGGCTGCAAAATCATCCGTCCCGACGGCAAGCTGGCTCCCGCCTGCCGCCGCAGCTTTCCCTCGCCCTGGGTGTCGTTCACCAAGCTCACCGGACTGAGCACGCTGTTTCCGCATTCGCGGCTGTTCGCGCGCTACAACCTCACCTATCTGAGCGAGGATGAGAGTTACGAGGTGGACGCGTTGCAAGGATCCTTCATGCTGCTGCGGCGCGAAGTGTACGAGACCATCGGCGGCCTGGATGAGACGTACTTCATGTACGGCGAGGATTTGGACTGGTGTTACCGCACGCAAAAGGCGGGCTGGAAAATTTACTACGTGCACAGCACCAAGATCATTCACTACGAAGGCGAAAGTACCAAGCGCAGCAGCATCGACGCCACGGCCGAGTTCTATCGCGCCATGCACGTGTTCGCGCGCAAGAATCTGGGGCTTTCCTCCTTTTCCCTCGGCGTCATTTCCATCGGCATCTGGCTGCGCCTGTCGTTCACACGCTGGCAGTATCGCGTCAGCGGTTTGGGCGAACCGCTGGTCGACGCCGTCACCATGGTGCTCGCGCTGATCGCGGCGGAGTTCCTGCGCTACGGCGATGTGTTCACGCTGCCCTCCTACGCCTATCCCACCGTGTTCATCGTGAGTGTGCTCGTGCTGCTCGCGAGCCAATACGCCGTGGGCAGCTACACGAAAGAGGATTTCAAAACCGTGCGTTCGGGGCTCGGGGTGTTCCTGAGTTTTCTCGTGCTCTCGTCGCTCACGTTTTTCTTCAAGGAATACGGCTTCAGCCGCGGCATCACGCTGATCATGGGTGCGCTGACGATGGTCGTCATTCCCGGACGCCGCGCGCTGCACATGCTGCGCGATCCACAGGCGCGGGTGAATCCCGTGACCGGACGGCGCACGCTGCTGGTGGGACTCACCGAACAGTCCTTGGACGTGCTGCACCGTCTGCGCCGCCTCGACGAGCGCACGTACAGCATCATCGGCCTCATCGACATCACGAGGAAGCACGTTGGCGAGCAGATCGAAGGCGTACCGATTCTCGGCAGTGTGGAAAACATTGGCAAGGTGATACGCGAGCACAGCGTGACCGATGTGATACTGGGTCCGGACGTGTTGAGTTACGCGGACATTCTCACCATCATCAATCGCACGCGCGGCTACAACGTGCATTATCGGCTCGTGCCCAAGACCATGGAATTCATCGTGGGCAAAACCAGCGTCGACCAGCTCGGCGCCGTGCCGCTGGTGGACATGGAGTACGCATTGATGAAGCCCGGCAACCGTTTGCTCAAGCGTCTGCTGGATTTGTGCGTGTCGCTCCCGCTGTTGCCGCTGTCGTTGCTTGTCGGAGGCACGGGTCGCAATGCGTCCCCATTGCGTGCGGCATTGCGCGCCATGCCCGCCGTGGCCGCGGGGCGACTCAGTCTGGTCGGTCACGACGCCGCGCACACCTCCATGCTGCCGCCGCATTGGCCGGGCAAGCCAGGCATCACCGGTCTCGCACAACTGCGCGGTGGCGCGGCGATGACGCAGGAGGAAATCCTGGGCTCCATTCTACAGTATGTGCGAAACTATTCCATCTTTCTCGACATCGAAATATTGGTGCGCAGTGTGATGCGCGCTTTTGCCCGCTAACTTACGAGGATAGCATACATGCCCAAGACAGTGTTGGAATTTGAAAAGCCGGTTATAGAACTCGAACAGAAAATCGCCGAAATGCGCGCCGTGGTGCAGGATCTCTCGCTCAACGACGAGATCGACGCATTGGAGCGCAAGGTCGACGAATTGCGGCGCTCGGTGTACTCCAATCTCACACGCTGGCAGAAAGTGCAGCTCGCGCGGCATCCGGACCGTCCCTACACGCTGGACTACATCAAGCACATGACCGAGGATTTCGTGGAATTGCACGGCGACCGCGCATTCGGCGACGATCACGCCATCGTGGGCGGCTTCGCGCGCATCGAGGGCCGCACGGTGATGCTCATCGGCCAGCAAAAGGGACGCGACACCAAGAGCAATCTGCATCGCAATTTCGGCATGGCCAATCCCGAGGGCTATCGCAAGGCGCTGCGTCTGATGAAGCTGGCCGAGAAATTCGGACATCCCGTGGTGACGCTCGTCGACACGCCGGGTGCCTACCCGGGCATCGAAGCCGAGGAGCGCGGTCAGGCGGAGGCCATCGCGCGCAACCTGTTCGAAATGAGCCGTCTCGGCGTGCCCATCATTGTGGTGATCATCGGCGAGGGCGCGTCGGGCGGAGCGCTGGGCATTGGCGTGGGCGACCGCGTGTTGATGCTGGAAAACACCTGGTACAGTGTGATCTCGCCCGAGAGCTGTTCGAGTATTCTCTGGCGCAGTTGGGATTACAAGGAGCAGGCCGCCGAGGCGCTGCGCCTTACCGCGCCGGATTTGCTCGAGCAGGGATTGATCGACCGCATCATTCCCGAACCCCTGGGCGGGGCGCATCGCAATCACGCCGAGGCCGCACTGCTGCTCAAAACCGCGCTGGTGGAGGAAATAAAGCGACTCTCGTCGGTGAACGCCGAGCAGTTGCGCAAGCAGCGCGTGAAAAAGTTTTCGCGCATGGGAGAATTCAACGGATAAACCATGACGGTGATTTGCGCTTGCGATACCCGCATCCGCGTGCGCTACGCGGATACGGACCAGATGGGCATCGTGTACAATGGCAAATACTTCGAGTACTTCGAAGTGGGCCGCACGGAAATGATGCGCATGTTCGGCCTGCCCTACATTGAATTCGAGCGCGCGGGCACGCGCCTGCCGCTGGTGGAGGCACATGCGCGCTTTCATCGCCCCGCGCTGTACGACGACGAATTGCACATTCACAGCGAAGTGCGTGAGTTGCCGCGCTCGCAACTGCGCGTGGATTACGCAATCCGCCGCGTGGCCGACAACGAATTGCTCGTCACCGGCTACACCACGCACGCCTTTCTTGATATCGCCACACTGCGCCCCGTGCGTCCTCCGCGGCGCTTTCTCGACGCGCTCGGCAACAGCGCGCGCGACTGAGTCAGTCCACCAGCGCTTAGGCCGGGTTGGATCGTGCATGACAGGTCGGTCTCGGAAAACGTCCCTAATCGTCGTCACACTGAGGGACGCGCCTGCGGGCTGAATGCCGTGTCTTTTGAAAATCATCGTCCAGGCGCGGACTCGAAGTGCCTGCTCCATTCTTGGTAGGTCGCGTACCTTGTCTTGTGCAGTCGGTCCACCAGCGCCTACGCCGGTTTGGATCGTGCATGACAGGTCGGTCTCGGAAAACGTCTCTAATCGTCGTCACACTGAGGGACGCGCCTGCGGGCTGAATGCTGTGTCTTTTGAAAATCATCGTCCAGGCGCGGACTCGAAGTGCCTGCTCCATTCTTGGTAGGTCTCGTACCATGTCTTGTGCAGCGAAGGGCCTGCGAGAAAATTTATGCGTCCTTCCGAGCACGTGGCTCAGGCCCGGAGTGGAACATCCGCCGTGGCAGATCGAAGGATCGCGCACGTTTCCTATCCCTTCGACACAGATCGTACAATGAGGTTTCGACTCCGCACCGACCAATAATCGCGGCGCTGTGAACGATCATCTCGCGGTGCGTCGCTCAACCTGACGATAACTGTGCGATGCGCAGGAGACCATGTCATGTGCAGCGGAGCGCCGAGCACCTTTGTCCGAGATGGTACGGCGTGATTCCGGCGCGGAGTGGAACATCCGCCGTGGCGGATCGAAGCCGCGGTAGCCAGTTGCACGACGCTTCGACTCCGAGCCCGAACCAAGATCTTCTCTTACCGAACGTCCTTACCGCG
>JAMIQH010000121.1:0-3579 GCA_035914695.1 Bacteroidota bacterium
GACTTCAGGAGTTCGCGCCGCTGCGCCTTGGCGACGTTGCGTTTCGCTCACCCACAGGGCACCATCACACGGACACCAGAGGGATCGCGGGGACTTCAGGCATTCGCACCATTGCCCCTTGGCGATGTTGCGTTCCGCCTCTCTTTCACGCAACTTCTTTCATCCAGCGCCGTTGATATACTCCGATCTGACGAGTGGAGAGAACGCCGTTCCACCCGTCGCCAGAATGAAACAGCATCGGTACGGAGAGTGCGTCCACCCACATCGAACACTCCTCTCAGCGGAAAACGTGCAGAACTTTCCCATTTTCGTCTGTCTTAACTCATACCATTCAACGGAGCACCTTTCCATGAGCACCATTCTTGTTTGGGACCTTCCCAATCGAATCTTCCATTGGTTGTTTACCATTTCCATCACTGTGGCACGGGGAATCGCATTCATCGTGGATGACGGGCAGGCCCTCTTCCAGGTGCACATGCTTGCCGGTATCATCGCGGTCTTTCTCGTTGCGCTTCGTTTGATCATGGGGATATTTGGCTCGCGCTATTCGCGCTTCTCAAATTTCCCGCTGCATCCGCGTGATGTGATGCGGTATGTTGTGAACGCCTTCACTTCCAAGACCACGTTGTATGTCGGAAACAACCCTGGATCGGCCCTCGCGGCGATACTGATGTTCATTCTCGCTGTGGCCTTGTTCCTCACCGGCAGCAGTGTGATCGGCGAGGCGGGCGAGGAAGTGCACGAAGTGCTGGCCTTCGCGATGCTCGGGGTCGTCGTCCTTCATCTCGCGGGGATTGTCTGGCACACTATTCGGCATCGGGAGCCGATTTCTCAGGTCATGGTCACCGGCATGAAAGCTGGAAAGCCAGAGGATTCCGCCGGATCAACGCATGCATTCTGTGGCCTGGTATTTCTTCTCCTCTCCGGGATATGGATCGCCATGGTATTCATCGGTTTCAATCCCGATACCAAATCGCTACGTGTGCCGCTCGTCGGTGTAAGCATGCAATTGGGTGAGAACGAGTCGGGCGCCGGGGCGCAACAGTATGGCGAAGAGCATGATGATTGACCAGGAGAGCGATCTCCATTATCACCATCGCTGATATTGAGGCGACGGGCAGCGGTTGCCACTGTGATTGACCGCGCCGCCGCAAGTACCGCGGGCGTGCGAGGTTTCGTTCAGATGGGACGGAACCTCGCACGCCCGCTGTCCATTGGGGAATCAGACATTCCGAAATCCGAACCTGCCGACCGAGTGAAGCCTCGTGCGTGGGGTTGCAACCAGGTTTCATGGATTCGTAGAGGCAAGGAAACCTTCCAGTATCGGACGCGTCTCATTTCGGCAGTTGCCGTGAATTTGCAAGATTTTTAAGCAACATCACTTGACTTCATTCTATCCGTTATAGATATTGCCGAGGTAATTCCCCGGATGTTATGTAGCTCAGGATCGCTCTGTGAACGGCCGCGCGTTTGTGCAGCATTTCGACGTAGTTGAATTCGTGGGACATATCCCATTTAGTCCACAGGAACCACCATCCCGCGACAAAAACCAAGTACGCAAACGTCAGGTATTCTGCCAGTCGTTGCCAGCGGAGAAATTTTGCAACCAAATCTCCCCTCCATCCATCCCTATTCGGATACCTTTGATCCTCCCCAAAATCCCGGCGACACCCCATCATCTCATAAATACCATACAGGCGATCATACAGATCATTACCAAGACTCTCAATCTCGAAATCCCGTACAAACACGACCGACCCATTGACAAATTACGCGGCAACGGAAGTAGTAGGCCGGTGAGTCTTGAACCATGTTGTACGAGCGGATCTTCTCACCATTACATTGTTATTGGAGTCCTTCAGCGGTAAAACCACGCGGTGCGAACACCGCAGATAGCGCCCTTGACTGCTGGCAGATGTTCACGCGCCAACATCTTCCGGCAGGGAAATTCGAGAAGAGCAACATACTTTTTGATCGAGGGGTGAAATATAAATGCGTACACATGATAATTCGTGTGTGTTTAGACGAATGCTATTTATACAATGCGCATCGTCAAGCATGTGGATCACTTCACCGGAGGCACCGTGGAAGAGTACATGATATTGATTGCAACGATTGCGTTGTTTCACAGCAGTCGTTACGTACGGGCACCAATGAACTGTATTCGGAGAGGGCCGCCTCGTCAGTCTTCACACGAATGAACGGGGAATATATCCCGTCACTTCCCCACCATCTAAGACGTTCCGGATGGATACTGCCAACCCTGTCGCACACCAAGATTCAACTCGCAACGAATCCCTCGCGCTCGTCCACAGTTGAAACTCATCATCCCGTGAACACCACCTCCGCGTCCCACCGCAATCGATTGCGTGAAGAGTGAACCGGTGTGGAAGCAGCCACCGCGTTCCTCATACGAATGATCATGAACAACCACGTCTCCCGGTGTATCACGTCTCGATGGAGAGGAGGTGATGTGAGGAAGGATTCTCCCGGCTCTGGTTTTTCGTCTCGGAGATTACACCTGTTCAATGAACTATCGAAAAGGAGTAAACAGAAATGAAGATCAAGGACCTCAAGAGCCTGCTAAAGAATCAACAGGCGTCTTGGAGCATACCCGATGACATCGATGACGATCTCGCACTCGATGCACTCGTTGCGCAACACCTGCTTGGATCGCTAAAGCCCGCTGCAGGTGTATTGACGGCACGGTTGCCTCGTATGCGGCGTAGCGATCCCGAAAGCTTTGCGCTGTGGGTACCGAATGTCCATCCCCGGCTACGCGAAATCGTCAGACTTTTACCCCGCGCATGGGATTGGCGCTCTGTTCACGGCCATAATTGGATCTCGCCGGTGCGGAACCAAGGTGGCTGCGGATCCTGTGTCGCATTTGCTGTGGCTGCGGCAATGGAATCCCATTACCGGATCGAACAAGGTGACGCAACGTTGAATATCGACCTCTCGGAAGCAGCTCTGTTTTTTATCCCGGAACGTCAGTGCAATGTCGGAGATCCACGCTATGGTTGGTTTATCCCATCGGCATTGGACTTTCTCATGGATGAGGGTGCATGCTCCGAGGAAAACCTTCCATACCGCGATGTGAACCAAAACGCTCAGCTCATCGAAGGCACCGAACTGACGTATAAAATCTCCGGCTACGACTCAACAACCACAGTCGCGCAGATGAAACGCTGGTTGTGTGAAGAAGGCCCGCTGGTTGCGGATTTCTCCGTATTTCAGGACTTCTTCGCATACTGGAACGGAGGAGCCACTGGTGTGTACACGCATGTTTCTGGCGACCGACGTGGCGGGCATGCAGTGACTGTGATCGGGTATGACGACACCCAATCCTGCTGGATCTGCCGGAACAGCTGGGGACCCACGCGCGGAAACGACGGCTGCTTCCGCATCGCGTATGGGCAATGTGGTATCGACGATCGCATGTATCTGATCGAAGATGTGTATCGTGTCTACACTCGCGACGAACTCCCATACAATCCCCGCAATCTTCGAATCGTCGATGAAGGACCGAACGGCTGGCTACTCACCGATGGCGTGAGCAGGATGAAAATGTTCGACAAC
>JAMIQH010000122.1:0-2528 GCA_035914695.1 Bacteroidota bacterium
ATTCCGCCGGTGCCGCATCGCTCTCCGTGGCTTCGGGAGTGGCGGGGGGCTGTTCGATCTGTTCGATGGCCGGGCGTTCGTCGGGCAGCGTTTCGCGCGAAAGATCGTCGCGGAAATCGGTGCTCTGATATACGTACACCGACACGGCGAGCACCACGAGACTTCCCACTGCGCCGTAGGCGTACGCGGGAATGCGCACGCCCCAGATCACTGCGGGACGAAACAAGCGCTTCCACCAGGGCTCGGCGGCCAAGCTGCTTTCGGCCGCGATGCGCTGGTTGAGATGGTATTCGAAGTCGAGGGGAGCGGAGACGCGGGGCAGTGCTCGAAGATCGCCGAGGAGCCGCGGATTGATGCGCTCCGGTTCCTCCGTCGAACGCGGGATATCGGCTGTGTCACTCATACTTCACACCGGAGCAATTATTCATACAAATCTTTTAATAGTTCCTGGAGCTGAGCCCGCCCGCGATTGATGCGGGATTTGACCGTGCCAATGGGCATCTCGATGATTTCCGCGATTTCCTCATAGCTGAGGTCCTGAATGTCGCGCAGAATCACGGCTTCGCGAAAGGCCTCGGGAAGCGTGGCGAGAGCAGCGTGAATGCGGTCGTAAATCAACGCACTGTTGGCGCTGCGGTCGGGAAGCGGATCGTCGTCGTGCAGCGGCAGCACGTAATCATCGTCGTTCTCGCGTTCGATGACCAGTGGAATGTGCCCCTTGCGGTGGGCCTTGCGCAATTCGCTTTTCGCGAGATTGCCGGCGATGGTGTAGATCCAGGTGGAAAACCGCGCGATCGTCTTGTACAGCATCTTCTTCTTGTACACGCGGAGAAAGGTCTCTTGCAGAATATCCGCCGCGTCGTTGCTGTTTCCGACGAATCGGTAGATGTAGTTCATCAGCGGATCCTTGAAACGCCCGACCAGAATATCGTAGGCGGGTCGGACGTCGCGCTGGAACAGGAGCATCAATTCCTCATCGGACAACGTATCGAGGGTTGCACGATCCAGTTGATTTTCCTCGATCAGACGTTGTACACGGAGTTCTAATGTTTGTTCCTGAATGGGTTCCATGAAAACGCCGAATGGTGTGGGATCACGCTTCCGTCAGTCGCGCCACAAGACGCAGAATTGCGGTCTCCGGTGCGACGGGTTGCGATTTGATTGCGAGGTCGGCTTCGAGAATATATTCAAAACACCGATCAAAATACGATGAATCCGCGAATTTCCCCAGATGCGGCCGCAGCGCCTCGAGCTGCCAGCCGAAGGCCAGGCCGATCGCCCGCGCCTCCTCGTCCGTGGCGCGTCCACCCATGCCGCTCACGCGCGCCTTCCAGACGATAAGCAACTGCCGGAACAGCAGGTTGAGCATGAGCACGGGCTCTTCGGTGCACAGCAGTTGCGTGGCGATATCGAGTGCGCGGCGACGATCGCGCGCCGTCACGGCGTTCACCAATTCGAACACGTTGTAATCGCGCGAGGTCCCCAGATGTTCGTACACATCATCCGGCTGCACGCTCTCGCGTCCGTGCATGGCGGAGATGATTTTTTCTATCTGCGACGACAGCGCCCGGGCCTGCGTGCCAAGCAGGGTGCAAAACAGTGTGCAGGCCTCGGGGGTGATACGCAGGCCCGCTTCCTGAAATTCCCGCTCCACCCACTGCTGCGCCGCCGCCTCCTTCAACGGCTTGAATTCCACCGCCGCCGCTCTTCCGCCCTCCTGTTCCATGCGCTGGATGACAAGCGACACATCCTCGGACTTCTTGCTGGAGGATTTTGCTGGTGCTTTCGCGCGGGATTTCGACGAGGCCTTGATCTCCGTGGCGCACAACAGCAGTACGCATTCGGGGTTGGGATTCGCCACATAGGCGCTCAAGGCGGGAGCGGTGGAGAGTTTTTCGGCTTCACGGAGTACAACGACGCGCTTCTCGGCCATGAAGGGAAAGGCATTGGCCGACATCACCACGTCTTCGGCCTTGTGCTCGCTGCCGCGAAATGTGTGCAGATTGAACGACGGATCGCCATCGCCGAGAGCCAGCGCGGTGATGGACTTCACCGCGCGCTCCATGAGAAACTCCTCCTCCCCGTGCAGAAGGTAAACGGGGAGGAGGGTGTTGCTCCGTAGCTGTCGTGCGAGATCGCGATCGGTCATGAGTGCGCCATTCCGCGCTTTACTTCATCGTGACTTTCAGCATGGTCGCATTGGTTTTTGGTCTATCATTCTGGCCCACGGGCAGATTGGCGATGGCATCCACGGTTTCCATACCCGCCACAACGCGACCGAAGATGGTGTAATTCTTCGCGAGGTCGTAGTCGCGGTGCATGATGAAGAACTGGCTGCCGTTGGTGTTGGGGCCGGCATTGGCCATGGCCACGGTTCCGCGCTTGTACCCGTCCTTGTAAATCTGCAGGTCGGTGTTGATTTCGTCGTCGAAGCGTTTGCCGTAAATGCTCTCGCCATTGTAGCCGGTGCCGGTCGGGTCGCCGCCCTGAATCATGAAGCCCTTGATCACGCGATGGAAAATCACACC
>JAMIQH010000123.1:0-5750 GCA_035914695.1 Bacteroidota bacterium
CGCGTCCATTGCCTGCGGCGGGGGTACCGGTTGCTTCCTGGCGACCGCAAACTTTTCTCTTTACTCTTCACTCTTTACTCATCACCGCGCAGATCAGCATGATGCAGGCCGCGAGACTATTTTCAGAGCAGATTATACAACATGTGCTCTCCACGAAAATAACCCAAAAATCCGCACGAATCACACCACCCCATCGCTCCATGATCGCGCCATCGCCGCAGATACGTGCCATTCCCCCGCGATTTGTGCCGTAGGGGCGAACCTGCGTGTTCGCCCCTACGTGTTCGCCCCTATCACGCCGGATGCCGCGAACGTTGCGGACACCGCGGTGATTCCGGCAAACGCCGAAACGTTGCGGACACCGCGGGGATTCCGGCAAACGCCGAAACGTTGCGGACACTGCGGGGATCCCGGCAAACGCCGAAACGGGCGGACACGTAGGTCCGCTCATTCGGGTAGAAAAAAAAGGCGGGCACGAGGGCCCGCCTTTTGGGAAGCAAGAACGGTTATTTGGTAACCGTCATCTTTTTCTGCTGTACCTGGCCGTTCACGTTGATCTGATAGATGTACGTGCCGGAGGGAAGGTTCTCGGCGCTCATGGAAACCTGATGGGCGCCAGCGGATTTCGCTTCATCCACGAGCTGGGCGACTTGCTCGCCGAGCTGATTGAACACACGCAGCGTCACGTGGCCCGGCTGAGCGAGCTGATAGCTGATCGTGGTCGCGGGATTGAAGGGATTCGGGTAGTTCTGATACAGCGACACTGCGGTCGGGGCGACATCGAGATACACATCCACCATGGGCGAGTAGGCCTGCGTGCCGTCGTTGTCCACCTGGCGGAGACGGTACTTGACCTGTCCCACGCTGCGATGCGTGCTGGTGACGTCATCCTGGAAGCTGTAATTCATCGGCTCGGTGGTGGTGCCACGACCGGCGACAAAGCCGATGTTTTCCCACATCGAACCGCCATCGAAGCTGCGCTGGATTTCGAAACCATGGTTGTTGGTCTCCATGGTCACATTCCATGCGAGATCGACCTTCTCGCCATTGAGTGTGGCGGTGAGCGTGGTCAGCTCGACAGGGAAGGCATTGCGCGAGCGGTAGGCGGCGATGCCGTTGTTGGACATCAGCACGTAGAGGATGAGATGCAAACCGGGAGCATCGGGATCTTCTTCCGGGGTGTAATACTGGAGTTTGTAGTCCACATCGGCGATGTAATTCTCTTCGCCCGAGTTGTTGTTCAGCGTCTTGTTGCCCAGCTGCGGGGTGGCACCCCACAAGCGGAAATCGGCACCGGCCGTGGTCACGTCGAGCACGCGCGCGGTAGTGTTGAGATTCGGGACGGTGGGATCAATACCGCCGGTGGGCGAACCATCGGCGAGCACCAGGAATTTGCGGCCGTATTCCCGCAACTCGAAATAGGCCAAGGGACCGCTGGCGCCAGTGATATTGGTGGACAATGAGCGGTTACCTGTCGCCTGCTGATTATAGGTCTGGGGCCATGGGGCGGTCGCCGACTGCACATGCGTGGCGGCCGTGGTGATACGGGGATTGGAATCCATCCACACATCATGCACCAGCGACAGAGCGGTGCCAGCCACACCATGCGAGGCGAGACCGGAGTTGGAGTTCACCAACTTGACGGCCAGACGGAACTCGAGTTTGCCGCCGCCCGGCACATCGCGATTGGCGCGCTGCGCGACAGGGCGGGTATCCGCGAGGATGACATTCACTTCGTTGTTCCATGCCGGCTGTGTGGGGTAGGAACCGCCGCTTATATAAATACGGGCGCTGTCCACCATGTAGGGAGGATCGCCGTTGGTGGGGTAGAACATCGCGCGTTTGCCAATCACATCAAAGGCATCGCCCCAACGAGTGTACGTCATCTCGCTGCTGTTGAGGTTACCCACAGCGGTGGCACCAGCGTTGAGCGTGGCATAGGCAAGCACGGGCGTGGCTTTGTCATTGTCCCAGCGCCATACACGGTACGGACCCTGGCCGAGATACACAGGATCGCACTGGCCGCTGGGCAGCAGAATGCAGATACCCCAAATCGGCACAACGAGGTTGCCCACGTAAATGCGGCCTTCGTCGTCGAGGTCGATTTTATAAAGGGTGTAGGTGTTCTGGGAGAAACCGCGATTGAGCGTTCCCGGAGTAAGCGTGTCCACCGGCACGGGGAGTTCGCCACCTTTGCCTCTGTCGGTGTTGTCCGCCGAACGACCCATGTTCAGGGCCGGTTGGCCTGTCATGGCGTTCCACGCGTAAATGCGCGGCGTCTGCCAGAACAGCGGTCCGGACACAGAGGTGTGCGGATTGACGATGTACACCACGTCGCGCCATTTGTCATAGGCGAGGCCGGTGAAGGAACGGGCGGGGATCATCCACGCATTAACGTGCGTGGTCTGATTCGCCGGAGGGGGAGTGTTGCGCCACAGCTCTTCCCAGTCGATGTTGCCCTGCGCGAACGCCGATCCGGAAAACGCGCCGAACAGCAATCCGAGGAGGCAGCTTGTCGTCAGTAAAAATCTCCTCATGGAATACTCTCCGTGATGGTGAAATATGAGATGAAATCTGCTGTCAGATGTAAGGTGAAACGCAAATGGCGATGTTTCAGCCGATCAATCAACATACCGAAATAGGCCAGATCAGTCAAGGCGAAAACAGCCCGGGCCGCGCGAATACACCGGCATAATGAAAATGACACGTCAGCACGGCGATTGTTACACGCCGCACCGCCGCTTGCCGCCCGACGTCCTACCGTGCGATGAGGAAGTGCGTGCTGGCGCTTCCGTTACGACCCTGGAGTATCGCGGTGTACACTCCCGCGGGCAAATTACCGGTGTCGAATTCCAGCGCATGCGTGCCGGCGTCCACACGACCAAGCGCTCGACGGTGTACGACCCGCCCCGCCGCATCGAAAATCCGCAAATCGAGAGCCACGGATTGCGCCACGGTGTACTGCAGCGTGCCCCTGTCGGTGACAGGATTGGGATGCGTCGCGTGCATACGCAGTCCCGAAGGCAGCGCGGCGGAGGCATCGACCACGGCGGTGGGACGGTACACGACGCGCTTCAGCACAATGCCACGCGGATCGAGGACCACATTCTGCACGGTATTCGCAGGAATATCGGCAAAAGTGAACTCGTGCAATGCCGCCGCCGGCGATTCGATGCGGCGCAGCAACGTATCGCCGCTGCTGCGGATGATGGCGAGATCCATCGGCATGGCATACAGCGGGTAGAGCAGCGTGTCCTGCGTTTGCAGCAGCCAGACGCGCAACGGCGCATCGCTGGCATCGATCACGCGCTGGAGCAGGTACGAAGGGTAGCCGGGCTTGTACACCCAGGGATCGAAAAACCAGCCAAGATCGGCGCCGTAATGCTGTTCCATCACACCGCGAAAACTCTCCGTACTCGCCACATCATAGGCGTGCGCACGGCCGTAGGCCCGTAGACCTTCGAAAAACGCATCGTCCCCCATCACGTCGCGCAGCATGGCCAGTACCACACCGCCCTTTTTGTAAATCGTGTAGGGATAATTCGACGATGGCGGGTTGCGCGGAAAATCGTGCAAAGGGAGCATGCCTTCGAGCTGCACGATCTGCGTACGATACAGCTGCACGGTCCCACGCACGAAGTCGAGATAGGCCGCCATGCCGCCGCGATGCTCGGCGTACACCATTTCGCCGAAGACGGCGAAACCCTCGTTGAGCCAGGCGTCGCCGAAATCCGCGCAGGTCACCCAATCGCCCCACCACATGTGCGCCAATTCATGCGCCGCGGTGCTGCCTGCCACGCTTTCGGTGGTGAAGAGCTGCTGCGCGTAGCTGATCATGGTCTGATGTTCCATCGAACCGATGGGCGTGATGCAATACCCCACCTTGTCGAAAGGATACGGCCCGAACGCGGTGGTAAATGCATCCATCATGCCGGGAACGGTGGAAAAGTACCCTGCCGCGCGGGCGGAATCCGCGCGCGGCACGAAATACCACAACGGGACGCCATTCCACGTGTCCTCCACCAACGCGTAGGTGGAAATGGCGTAGGTGAACAGGTAGGTGGCCGTGGGATGCCGCTCCACCCAACGCCAGCGGGAAATCGTGCCGTCGCCGTCGCGGCTGGCGAGCACGCCTGTCCCCGCCACGGCCAGACCCTCGGGCACTTCGAAGGTGATATCGAAACTGGCCTTGTCCGACGGAATATCGTTGGAAGGCATCCAGAGGCGCATGAGCGACACGCTGGGTGCGCTGAATCCCACGCCCATGAAGTAGCTGATGTTGCCCCATTGGCAACCGCCCCACGGCTGCGTACCGCCCTCGTTGCCCGGATTGCCGCTGTACCGCACGCGCACCTCCACACTGTCGCCCGCCGCCAGTGCAGCGGGTAGTGTGACGCGCAGTACGGCATTGTCATGCTCGAAGGAGGCGGCACTCCCCGCGATGGACACTTCGGACACGGTCATATTCACCAGATCGAGATCCAGCGTCGACACTGCCGCGGAGCCCGCATTGCGCACAAGGACGTGCACGTCTCCCTCCACGCGTTGCTGCGCGGGTGTGATGCGCACGGTGCCGCGATACGAACGCACGTCCACCGAGGGATCGGTGGCGTGGACGGAAGCGAAGAGGAAAAGCAGGGCGAAAATGCCAAGTGCCGCCGTGCGGAAGGTGTCGCGTGCGTTCATTGTGCCAGTCCGGTTGTGCGATGAGGAGTGAGGTGTCCTATGGTTGCGTCCGCGCTTTCTCGCGGAACACGGAATCGGAAATGCCTTTATTGACACGGTAATTCGAATAACGTAACACCACGGTGGATTTCTGCGCGGCGGCGCCATTCTCGTTCTGCGCTTTCGGTTTCGCACCTGATCGACGCATGTTCATCGGGGCGTCCATTTCCAGGCGGACCGTCGCGGGCAGATCGATGCCATCCACGGTGGTGTAGGTGAAATGCACCACCGCTTCGGCGGCTTCGGCGGGGTCGCTCTCCATGCGCAGCACGCGGCGCTTCACGGGATCGATATAGAGCATGGCGCGCTGCAAGGCAATGGTGTCCGATCGGGCCAGCAGCTTGACCTTGCTGCATTGCACGCCGTCGATGGTCTGCCGACCCTGCACCACCGCGTCGAATGCTTCGGGTGTGAACATCGAGGGCTGGAACATCACCACCGAGCGCGGCAGCATGGCGAATCCTTTGCTCTCGACATGCACTTTGTCGGGTTTTTTGTAGTACAGCGTTGCTTCCATCGAGGGGGCGCGCATGCCGGGGATGTTCATCTCCGCCTTGATGGTGGCGGAGTAGTCCTGGATGCGGTCGTAGGATTTCTGCACCGCGCGCAGCAAGGTCCACGCATCCTGCTCCTGCGCGAACAGGGACGAGGACAGAACGAGCAGCAGCATCGGTACGAAGAGGCGGGAGGGTGAAGTGTGCGACATGAATATCGGCGATTGTTGCGAGACCGAAATCTGCGGAATTATCCGTTACGGCGAAAGGGCGGGATCAGTGACCGACGACCGCCCGCCCGATGCGTGCTCGCCGCCATTGTGTGGCACGCCGCACCTCCGGACCAGGGGTATGGCCGGAGGCATGACGCCGCGCCATCGTTCGGCATTCAGGAAAGAACGTCTTTTTTCCTGAATATCAGCCAGGCCGTGGTGGTGAACAGCGCCCAGAACAGGGCGAGGATGCCGATATCCGATCCGATGGCGCCCCAGTCGAGGGGATCGTCGAAAGCCCGGCGCCATACGTCGGTGT